>NZ_DCEA01000052.1:6895-18262 GCF_002316705.1 Syntrophomonas sp. UBA1041 | reverse complement strand
TACTCCTACCTGAAAAAAGACGCCCCGGTAGCCAAAGAAAAAACAACCGCAGCCTAAGCCTGCATAATACCATGCAGTTCTCCTTCCACGAGCCATCTCCCCGTTCCCGGGGAGGTGGCTCAATTAACTTCAAAGGACTCCGAACAGCCTGTTGAACGCACTTCATTGGGTATAAAAGCCCTTGCCATAAAATACATAAAAACTGGTTTAAGCCAGGAGAATAATTCCCATAAAACGACAAATTTGGCGAGGATAAAGAGGTAGAATGTTCATTAGGGGCCAAAAATGGGGAAATGGGGATTGAAGTTGAACCTTAGAAATCGCTTATTATTGGGTGTGGCAATGCTACTGATACTGCAGATATTATTATTCGGCTTTGCGGTGAGCACCTTGAATCAGAATAATAAAGCCATGGAGGAGATACTTCGTGACCGATATGTAAAAATAAACCATATCAACGCCATTCGCTATGAGCTTAATCATATCAGTTTATCTCTGCATAAGGCCAGTGCGGGGGGGCATGATCCCATAGAACAAATACAAGCCGTAGACAATTCCATTCTAAACATCAATTCGATGCTGATTCGCCTTGAAAACACCGTCGTTACACCTCAAGGGCTCGATATTATGGCCAAATTTAAGACTCAATATGAAGACTATCAAGAGGTTGTGGCGGAAACAACATCATATATTGAACAAGGTCTGTCTAACGACCTGGTAACCCGGTTGTCGGCTAGAGAAGAAACTCTCCACAACCGCCTCTTAGCTACGGTTGAGGAATTTGGAGCACTGCAGGAACAGTTAATGACTGAGGCTCTGGACCGTTCTCAGGCTTCTTCGGCACGTATGGTGAGAATACTGGTGCTCTTCTTCATAATCTATCTGACCCTGTCCATAGGGATCGCCGTCTGGATTCTGCGCAGTATGATCGGGAATATCTCCAAGGTTTCCAGGGTTATTTCTTCTGCAGCTGATAAAAGCTCCGATATGCCTAGACTCGACATCGATTCACGGGACGAGTTGGGGGCCATTGCCGAAGCTTATAACAAGATGGCGGAGGGAATCGAGAATTACGCCCGTCTCGAGCAGAAGAACTCGCTTTACATGCAGGAGAGAACCTGGCTGAGCACCAATATCGCCCAGCTTACCACCTCATTTCAGGACATGCCCAATCCCCGCGAATTAGGCAGCTTTTTCATCACCAGGATCTGCCCTCTGGTTGAGGCGCAATACGGTGTAATATACCTGAAACAGAATGATTTAACTTATGACAAGCTGGCAGCTTATGCGGCCGATGCTTCGGTAATCACTGCCGGCAGCATTCATATTGGAGAAGGGCTTATCGGACAATGCGCTAAGGAAAACAAAAAGATCATTATTGAACAAACCCCGGAAAACTATATCAAAATAACCTCTGGTTTGGGATCATCAGCTCCGGCAGCCCTAACGGTATTGCCGGTGGAATTCGGTGATCAGGTATTGGCCGTTGTGGAAATCGCTTCATTCAAACCCTTCAGCGATTTGCACCAAGAGCTTTTGGACAAGATCACCAGCAATCTCGGGGTGTCCCTTTTCGGGCTGATGCAGCAGATGCAAGTCAACGAACTGTTGAATGAAAGCCGGGTGCTCAACGAAGAATTACGGGTTCAAGCCGAAGAACTGCAGAATCAATCTGAGGAATTGCAAAGCCAGCATGAAGAATTAAGAACCATCAATGAGCAGCTCGAGGGCAACAACCTCAAATCCGAACAGCGCCGATTCGAATTGGAGTCAATCCGTTTGGAGCTGCAGGAAACCAATCTACAGCTTATGCAGGCATCGCAGTTTAAGTCTGAATTCCTGGCCAACATCTCCCACGAACTGCGCACCCCCTTGAACAGTATTTTGATATTAGCGGAAATCCTGGCCCAGAATCCAGATGCCAACCTCATGCCCAAGCAGGTTGATTTTGTCAAAACCATATATAACTCGGGCCGGGACTTATTGGATCTAATCAACCAGATCTTGGATTTGACCAAGATAGAGTCCGGGAAAATGGAGGTCAACTACAGTGAAATCTCGCTGTCAATCCTGCTGGATTCCGTAGGGAACCACGGCTCCCTGGAAGCAATGCGCAAAGGCATTGATTTCTCGGTCGAGTCTGATCCCGGATTGCCTGATATCATCTACAGCGATGAACAGCACCTGCTGCACATCATCAACAACCTGCTTTCCAATGCCTTCAAATTCGCACCCCAGGGCCGGGTCAAATTAGGCGTAAAAAGATCGAACCGGTTTTTCAGCGCTGATGAATATCCTGACCTTAACAGCTCCGGCTTGAATCTCGAAATCACCGTTAGCGACAATGGTATTGGCATCCCGGAGGATAAACTGGAAGTTATATTTGAAGCTTTTATGCAGGTCAACGGGGCTACCAACCGCAATTACGGAGGCTCAGGCCTGGGTTTGTCAATATGCCGCCGGACCGTCCAGCTTTTGGGCGGGTTCATTGAGGTGGAAAGCCAACCCGGCCGGGGCAGCACCTTCAGGGTTTACATCCCCTGTGATGTGGGGGTTTTGGGGCGCCAAATCGCCAGCAGTGTGGACAATGAAAGGCTGCCGGCCGAAATCGAAACAGAAGCTGATTTAATAATAAGGTCTGAACAAGAACAGGAATGCGAAATAGCCATTAGCGAAAAAGACCCGGCGGAAGACCCTGAATCCATTCCCGACCGGGGCAATCTAGCCGGCAAAAACATTCTCCTGGTAGACGACGATATGCGCAACGTGTTTGCCCTGACTTCCGTGTTGGAAGGCAGCCAGATCAGAGTGTTGTTCGCCGAAAATGGCCGCGAAGCTATCGAGGTCTTACAGCAGCATCCCGAAATTGACCTGGTGATCATGGATATCATGATGCCGGAGATGGATGGCTACGATGCCATACACAACATAAGGCTGATACCTGAATATCAAGACCTGCCTATCATTGCCCTGACCGCCAAAGCCATGAAAGGGGACCGCCTCAAATGTATCGAAGTCGGGGCTTCTGACTACATCAATAAACCGGTTGATATCGAGCAGCTGCTTTCTTTGATAAGTGTTTGGTTGTACAAATAAATGAGTATCGATCTGCTTTCAAGCCAACCGGCAGCCAATGACGGCGATGAATTGGAACAAATTGAAATCACGCTGTTGCTTGAAGCTATCTATCGCCGCTATGGCTATGATTTCAGGGATTATAACTACCGCTCCATCCGGCGCCGGGTGCTTTATCGCATGGGATTGCTTAATATTGCTACGGTTTCAGCCTTACAGGAGATGGTTCTGCGCCAAACCAAGGTTTTCGAGGCTTTGGTCTCTGACTTTACCATCAGTGTAACCGAAATGTTTCGCGATGCCGTATTCTTTAAAGCTCTGCGTGAGCAGGTCCTGCCTGCTTTGCGCTCCTACCCGCTGATTCGTATTTGGCATGCGGGCTGTTCAACCGGTGAGGAAGTGTATTCAATGGCTATTCTTCTGCAGGAAGAGGATCTGTATGAGCAAAGCCGGATATATGCCACCGATATCAATCCGCAATCGCTTGAGAAGGCCAACAACGGAATTTTCTCTTTGGAAAAAATGCAGCAGTACACCCGCAACTATCAGCAGTCAGGTGGTAAAAGGGCCTTCAGCGAGTATTACCTGGTGAGAGGCAAAGACGCGGTATTCGACCAGGACTTGAAACGCAATATAGTATTTGCCCAGCACAACCTGGCAACTGACAGTTCTTTTAACGAATTTCACCTCATAGTCTGCCGAAATGTCCTGATTTATTTTAATGCCAGTTTGCAGCAACGAGTAAAAGAGCTGTTTTATAGGAGCCTGGCCGTTTCAGGGTATTTGGCCCTGGGAAACAGAGAGGGAATAGAAAACGTTAAAGGTGATGGTTATTATGACACAGTGGATGCCGGCAATAAAATATACCGAAAAAAGCCATAAAACAAATAGTGCCAAAGTTAATGTTCTGGTAGTGGATGACCATGTGGAAAACCTGGTTGCTATTGAAGCCATACTGGCCTCTCCGCGCTATCACATCCGTTCGGTAACCTCGGGCGCCGACGCACTCAAGCAGATTATGCAGCAGGACTATGCCTTGATTCTTATGGATGTGCAGATGCCTGATCTAGATGGATTTGAAGTTGCCCGCCTGATCAAATCCCGGCAGAAAACCCGGCATATCCCGATAGTGTTCATAACCGCCATTAACCAGGCTGCCGAGCATGTGGAAAGGGGATATGCGGTGGGTGCGATTGACTACATCTTTAAACCGTTTAATCCCCAAACCCTGCGCTGGAAGGTGGAAGCCCTGATCAATTACCAGGCTTATTATGACCAGGTGGAAGCCCAGAGCATGCTTTTGCAGGAAAAAACCAGGGAGTTGGAAGAGGCCTACCAGCAGTTGCATTTTATTAACACCAATCTGGAAAACCTGGTAGAGCAGCGCACCAAAGAAGTATTGATATCCAATGTCCAGCTGCAGCGGGAGATAGCCGAACATAAGCTTACCAAAGAGCATTTCCGCAAAATATTCGCTTTAAGCCCCAACCTGATGTCGATCCGTTCTCTGCATGATGCCAGGATTCTGGATGTGAACCAGAGCTGGCTGGAATACAGCGGCTACAGCCTGGAAGAGCTAACCGCAATAGACCAAAAACCTTTCTATCAAATTGAGGAACCGGGATACAGCATAACAGACAGCATAATCGAGATCCAGGAAAAGGTGCACAACCTCAAAGTAAGCTACAAGACCAAAAGCGGTGATACCCGCTATGGCTTGCTCTCGACCGAACTGATGAATACCCTGGGGGAAAAGCAAATATTGTCTGTGGTGACGGATATCACTGAGATCGATCATTTGCAAAAAGAAATGACTCGATTGGATCGACTTAACCTGGTCGGGGAAATGGCAGCTTCCATCGGCCATGAGATCAGAAACCCGATGACTGCGGTGAGGGGATTTCTTCAGCTTTTGGCCCATGAAGACAACGCTTTGAATAATGAATATTATGATCTCATGATAAGTGAGCTGGATCGCGCCAACGGTATCATTTCCTGCTTCCTGGCCCTGGCCGGCAACAAAACCGTTGAGTTGGAATGCGTTTGCCTGAACGATATTATCAAAGCTTTATATCCTTTGATCAAGGCGGATGCTTTGCGCTGTGACAAAAACCTCTGTCTGGAGCTGGGAGAAGTAGAACCGTTGATGCTGGATGACAAGGAAATCCGCCAGTTGATTATGAATCTGTGCCGCAATGGCCTGGAGGCTATGGGCAGCGGAGGAACCCTCTGTATTAAAACCTGCCGGCTTGCTGATGAGATCATGCTGACGGTACAAGATCAAGGCTCCGGCATCGATCAAAATCTCATCGATAAACTCGGCACTCCCTTTTTAACTACCAAACCGGAAGGCACCGGCCTGGGACTGCCGGTATGCTTCAGCATTGCCCATCGCCATCAGGCCCGCGTGGATATTCAATCAGCTCATACCGGAACCAGCATTTCCGTCATATTTCCGCTGCGCAGGGAAAGCGTTAAAGAGCTGCAATTAGATGGTTTGATGATGGGATAGCTGTAGAGCGGAGGTGGAATCTGAGCAACGTTGGCTGCGTTTTACTCCACCCGCATAATCAAAAAGCTCCCGGTATGACTTTTCAAGCCTGCCTGGAGCTTTAGATTTGCTCATATTTGATAAACAGATATACAGCTATAATGTAATGAGCCGCTACGGCCTTGCCTTAAATGGTGCAGGGGGGCGGGGGGAGTGCCCCCCTTGCGGCATTAAATATCCATGACAGGCCCGCCATGGCCGTAAAAATAAATCAGCTTCTCATTCAGGTAATCCACAGATACGCTTTTAGAGCCCTCCGGGGTGAGCAATGTAACCGTATCCCCGCCCGAATTTACCCGGGCCTGATTATTTTTGGGGGTTGGCCTGGAAAATCTAGTTTTTACCATAACTCCCTCCTTTTTTTCCATTACGGGACCGCCATTATTATAAAAATAAGCCAACTTTTGGTTCAAGTCCTCCATGGTCATCTTTGCTTCGCGATCTTTTTTGGAAACCAGCGTAAGTTCGGTTGTAAGAGATTTACTCTCCACCCCGGTTTGAAAAGGAATATCCATCAACTTGCTTTTCAATGCTCGATTCATTTTATTTTGCCTCCTTTCATCGTGGGTCATTACCTTGTGAATTAATTAACAATAATTGATGCAAAGATCATGCCAATATGGCAGCGAGGTATGAATGACTAAGGAAACACAGCAAACCACGGCATTTATAAACATAAAATTTCTCAGGCAACTGCAACGAAAAGGGGGGATTGTGTCTGGAATGTATCAAAAGTGTTTCAAAAATTGTCTGATATGCGACACTTTTGAAACAAAACGAGACAGGGGAATGCTGGAGCAAACGGGACAAATGAAGATGACAAATGAGGACGGTCACGGTCCTTTTCTGTCATTCCCGGTTGTTTCCCAACTCATTTGTAGAAGCTTTGGTTCTGCGGTTTATTGGAGTTGAACAGGCTGTTTTGGCCTATCTGATTGATGACTACTTCATAATCGGGGCATTGCCGGTGTATTTTTTCCCGCACCTGTTTTTTTATGCCTGCATACTCCAATTCCGGGATTTCGGGAAGAACCTCCAGGTTAAAGATCACATTGATCTTGTTTGCCGCCTGGGCGATGCGGAAATCCCTGAATTTGATACCCATCTCTTCCTCTTTGACACAGCTCAAGATCTTGTTCCGGACCTTTTCGATCTTCTTCAAATCGGTTGAAATGGGATCCATGTGGATGATTATATTGATATTGAGTTCTTCTTTGACTCTTTTTTCCAGTGAATCAATGACAGCATGCACTTCCACAATATGCTCGTAGTCCGGAACCTCGGCGTGAATGGAGGCGATCACCCGGCTAGGCCCGTAATCATGAACCTCCAGATCGTGGGTTCCCACCACGCATTGGCCGGAACAGACCAGCTGGTTAATCTTTTCTACTAATTCTGGTTCCGGTGCCGAGCCCAGCAGGAGATTTACCGTATCCCTGGCGATACTGAAGCCGGCATATATTATGAACAGGGATATCAATATACCGACCAGGCCGTCTATGGGAAAATCCGTATAAGCTCCCGCCACCATGGCGGCGATTACCAGGCTGGTAGCCAGACAATCATTCAAGCTGTCGTAGGCGGTGGCCTTGTTGATGCTGGAATTTATTGCTGTGGCGATATATGAGTTGTAGGAGAACATCCACAGCTTGACCAGAACGGACAGGATGAGGATTATCAGTATGGCGGCGCTGAAGGTGACCTTCTCCGGATTTAACAGTTTATCATAGGAGCTGCGCAAGAGCTGAAAGCCCACCGAAAATATTATGAAGGCCACCACCAGGGCAGCGATATATTCGAAGCGTCCATGGCCGTAGGGATGATCTTCATCGGCCGGCCGGTTGGCAAGTTTTGCGCCCAGGATGGAAACCAGCGAAGACCCCAGATCGGTCATATTGTTAAAAGCATCGGATATCACCGCAATACTGTTGATGTAGAGGCCGATAGCCAGCTTGGTGACAAACAAGAGCAGGTTGCACAGTATCCCCAGCGTTCCGGAGAGCACCAGATAAGCTTCCCGCACCTTGCAATCTGACACATTCTGATAATCCTTTATCCATTTTCTGATGATGTATTTGATCATAGGCTGCTCCTTTGGCCGCAGATGCTGAGATTATTATATACCTTAAACCTCGCTGTTATTGTGGCTGGATTTGCTTCTGCCCCTGGCGCCCGTTCCTTTTCTTGCCGGTGAAGGAAAGCAGTAGGCTATTTACTATTTTCGGCGATGTGCAGTAATATTTAAACCCCAATAGGGCCAGGATACAAAAAATTATTATGGCTTTTATAGACAACAGCAGTGCAAAAGGCTAGCATTAAGTGATATGAAACCGGAAAGCTGGAATAAATAGTGTCGGCTCAAGGCTTGTCAAAGCAGGGCTTATTCAATCTTCTTATAGTATACACAGTATGGAGCAGCACCTATCTGGCCATGCGCGTCCTGGTTTCGGGAGAGCAGGGGATTTATCCCTTAACCGGCAGTTATCTGCGCCTTTTATGCGCAGGGACCATACTGGCTGTCATCAGCCTGTTAAACCGCCATTCTTTACGGGTCACCCGGCAGCAATTCATGTCATTGACCATCAGCGGGCTGCTGCTGTGGGGGGGCGGCAACGGGCTGATTATGTGGGGAGAGACCACGGCTAATTCCGGTTTCGCAGCTTTGATAGCCTCATCGAGCCCTCTGGTAGTGGCCGCGATCGAGGCGCTTCTGGAGCGGAAACTGCCGTCCCGGCAGCTGATTGTCAGTTTGCTGCTGGCTTTTGCGGGACTGGGGGTGCTGCTTTCGCCCAGTTTACGCCAAGGGGCCGGTACCGGTTTCTGGGGCACCCTGGCCCTGGTAGCGGGCGCCGTCAGCTGGGGGTGCGGAACGGTGTATCAATCCAGGCGGGATTTGAAGCTGCCGGCTACAGTGGTGGCCGCTTATCAGCATCTTATGGCCGGACTGTTTTTCTTGTTGTTGGCATTGGCAAACGGGGCCGCGACGCCGAACTGCGGCGCCTCACAGTGGCTGGCCTTGTCCTATCTGATCCTTTTTGGCTCAGTGATATCCTTTACGGCTTTTATCAAAGCGGTGCAGTTGCTGCCCATCCATGTGACCATGACTTATGCTTTTGTCAACCCGGTTCTGGCCATAATCCTGGGCTGGGCACTTTTACAAGAGACGGTCGGTTATCACACCCTGGCCGGTGCCTTCCTGGTGATAATGGGGGTGGTCGGGGTTTTCTTGACCAGGCTGAAGGCGCCCCGAAGCACTCTGCCCCAGCCGGAGCGGGCCGCGGCTTAAAAGATATTCAGTGCGAAAAATAAAATGGGCCCGCCCCCTGTTTCAGAAGTCAGCGGGCCCGGTCGGTTGCACTTTAATGAATATCGATTTGTTTCTTTCTCCGGGTGCTCTCCTGTTGTTGGGGGATATTTATCCTCAGGATGCCGTCTTTGTATTCGGCCCTGACCATTTCCTCATCTATGCCTTCAAAACTGTACGATCTCGCTACCCTGCCGTAATGACGCTCCTGTCTGATGACGTTTTGATTCTCTTGCTCCATTTGCTTCATGTGCTGAGCCGATACGGTGATGCGGCCGTCCACGCATTCCACCTTGATGTCTTCCTTGCTATAACCAGGCATCTCTATCTCCAGGATATAGCTTCCCTGAGCTTCCCTGATATCGGTGCGCATAGTGGAAGAAAATCCGGCCATAAAGCTGTTGTTAAAAAAATCTTCCAGGAAGCTGTTGCCAAAGGTGCCTTTTAAAAACTCCGACGGCATCATGCTTTTTCCCGGGGACCAGTGGCTGAGGTCTCTTCTCATGATTTTACACTCCTTTGCGTTAGATTAAGTCATCTATAGTTTGAATAAGAAGGTTGTTTTTATGCACCCGGCCAAAATGGGCAATTGTTGACAGCTAGGTGGAATCAGAATAAAATAAATATATATACAAATAACTAAATAACTAAATAATTGTAAAGGAGGTCCGGGCATGAACGGGGTATTTCAAGCTCTGGCCGATCCCACCCGGCGCAGGATACTGGAGCTGCTCAAAGAAGGCGGTATGACCGCCGGGGATATCGCTGCTCAGTTCGATATGAGCCAGCCCTCGGTAAGCCACCATTTGAAGCTGCTTAAAACCGCTGAGCTGGTTACCGCCGAACGAGAAGGGCAGTATATCAAGTATTATTTGAACTTATCGGTCCTGGAGGAGGCCTTGTTGGGCTTCTACAATCTGGTAAGGGGGGCCAAGGTATGAATGTAAACAAAGGGGTCTTATTCTGGCTTTCTTATCTGGCGGGCATAGCGACGGTGGCCTGGGTGGTCTGGGTTTATCCGGACCTGGCTGACACCTTCCCGGTTCATTGGAACGTCGATGGTTGGCCGGACCGCTTTGCCCCTAAAAGCCAGCTATTATGGCTGGCTGGACTGGTGTTGGCCATACCGCTGTTCATGGACATTCTGCCGCGTTTTGACCCGCGCCGGAAGAACTATGATTATTTCAGCACCAGTTATCAATATATGAAGCTGGGTATAACAGTATTTATGGCGTTTATAATGGTCTTAAGCATTCAGGCCGGACGCAGCCAGGACCAGATCCTTTCCACCCGGGCGATGATGGTTGGTATGGGGTTGATGTTTATGATCCTGGGCAATTATTTAACCAAGGTGCGCAGCAACTGGTTTGTCGGTATTAAAACCCCCTGGACCTTGTCATCTGACGAGGTATGGAGGAAAACTCACCGCGTGGGAGGCTGGGCTTTCTTCCTGGTAGGTTTGCTATGCTTTGCGGCAGGATTCTTCCCGGCCGGAAAGGCCTTGTTCTTCCTGGTGATCTGTGTTCTTGTGGCAGTGTCAATCGGCATCTATCTTTATTCTTATCTGCTCTATCGTGCCCTTAACAAATCCTCGTAAATCCTGTCCGGTAAAATACCTCACCATCCCTTGAGAAGCCAGGAAAAAGGGGTGGTGATTTTTTATGGTTAAATTAACCAATTTTTATCATTTGAGTAATTTTATTGCCTGTACCCCACATTAAATAATATCATAAAAGTAATAGATCCCATGTGCGGTCAGGGGGAGGGGCCGAAAAGGGCAAGGGGCGATTGTAGAGGAGTAACATAAACCCGGATCATGTTATAGGAGTGATGTACATAATGCGAGTAAACGCCAATAGTGCTTTGCGTAAGTTGGTAGAAGAGCATCCGGAGTTGAAGGGGCAGCATATAGAGATTAAGATTTATCAGCCCGCGGTGCAGGTAGGACGTTACGATCCTTTGACCAGCGGGGACGAAGTCTTGATTCAAGCCGACATGGAGGGGGCCAGTGGACAGGTATACACCTTTCACCCCCGTACCTTTAACGGGACTGTAGATGCGGTTGCCAACCTGCCCGATGTCAGTCCATATTATTATCCTATGGTGGTGGCGGTCCTGAATGCGGCAGCCCGTAAAGTCGGCTGGATAGACCGGAGCGTTGAGTGCAGCTCCGCAGAGCAGGGACAATGTGCCCGGTACATCTGTGAGTTTATTAAAGAGAAACATGGAATTTGCAGGATCGGGATGATCGGCTTTCACCGGGCCTTGTTGGAGGAAGCGGTGGCGGTGTTCGGGGTGGAGAACCTGGCGGTCATGGATCTCAATCCCCATAACATCGGTTCATTTATCTACGGGGTCGAGGTTTGGGACGGCGACAAAGATCACTCCCCTTTAATTAATTTTGCCGATGTGCTGCTGATAGCCGGCACCAACCTGG
>NZ_DCEA01000052.1:0-6733 GCF_002316705.1 Syntrophomonas sp. UBA1041 | reverse complement strand
CCAACCTGGTCAACGGTAAAGCTGACAAGATTCTGCAGCAAAGCGGGGATAAGCCTTATTATCTTTTTGGCACCACCGCGGCTGGTTTGGCCAAAGTCAATGACCTGCCCTGGCTGTGCCCCATGAGTATTTAAAAAGGCCGCCGGAGATTAACCCTGAGCTGATCCAACCGGGATGACTGCCTGAAAAGGCAGCTTATCCCGGTTGTTCCTTTTTGACGCCCATGCCATCTCTTTAGGGGCCTGGCGTGATGTGAGCATAGCTGCCCGGGGCTGATAAATCCAGGGCGACTCCCGGCAGCAGGGCGGGTTTTGTCAGTTTATATTTCCTTGGACCCCATTTCTTGATAATGTAACAACGCAAAAATAGTTGAAAATAACATTGTTTAAGGAGGTATGATGTTTTGAAGAAGATCGCTATTCTGGTGTTGGCTGCATTTCTCCTAACCTTATTGCCTGCAGCCGCCTTGGCCAAACCCGACCCTGACAAAGCGAAAGGCAACAAATGGGTTCAGCAGCAGTTGCCGGGCAAGTATGACAAGGGTCAGTCCAAGGATAGCCGGGACCGGTATTACAAAGACGTGGATTTTGATGATATCCACGACTGCTGGGCCAATGGGTACATAAAGAAGGCTGCTCGCAAAGGCTTGGTGGAAGGTTATCAGGGTAAATATCAGCCCAACCAGCCGGTCACTAATCTGGAGCTGATAGTGATGCTGGTCAGGGCTCTGGACAAAGACGGGCAGATCGATCTGGATAAGGTTGACACCAGCTCGGCTGGAATGGACTTAAAGAAGATCCCCAGTTGGGGACAGGTTTATGTTGCGGCGGCGGTAGATTACGGCATAATCCTGCCTGAGGAACTCAAAAATTTCAATCCCAACCAGGGCTGTAAAAGATATCAGGTAGCCCTCTATATCGCCCGCATCCTGAACCAGGACGACAATGATGTGGATATCGATTTCGATGAACTGGCCGCTGATGTTGATGATATCATAGATATTATGGAGCAACTGGGCGACCTGGGTGAAGACAATGATGAAATCCAGGACAGCATTGACAGCCTGATCGCAGATTTGGAAGACTTCAATGACGAACTGGCCGATGCTGATGAAGACGATCTGAGCGCATTGATATCCGATGTGAAAGCCCTGGCCAATAGCCTGGACGAAATCATCGCAGATGCGGAGGACGAAGATGTAGATGAAGACATTCTGGATGAACTAGGCGATGCGGCCCAAAAAATAAGCGCACTAAAGAAGGCCTTGAAAGCCTACCAGGACAGAGACCTGAACGATTCCTTCCTGGACGATAATCAGTTCCCCTATGACTGTAAGTCTTCCATTAAAAAAGTGAAGCGCTACCGCATCATGATTGGTGACAACGATGGCAAGTTCAGCCCCATGCGGGTGGTAAAACGCGATGAAATCGCCACTCTGCTGACCCGCCTGACCGACCTGATACTGGGGGAATTTGATATCGCCTCCGCCAAAGGCACTCTGGAAGCGGTGGAGGATGAAGATGATGGCTATGTCATCACGGTTCTCAACGAAGATGGAGAAGAAGACGATTACAATGTCACCGGCGATACCCGCATCCTTTATAACAAAAAGTCTGTGAGCCTAAAAGACCTTGAAGATTATCTGGGATATGAGATAGTGGTGGTCTATGATGTTGACAATGATGCCTCAACCATTAAGATCATCAGCAGTTCAGCAGCCGATGATGATGACGACGATGATGACGACGATGATGACGATGATGATGACGATGATGATGAAGATGATGATGAAGATGATGATGAGTAGATAAATTCTGCTTATCCCCAATTAATGGCTCTTTGTAAAACTGGCATTATCAATAGCACCGGGGTGGGTAATTCCTGCCCCGGGTGGTATTTTTTTATCAAGATTCAGCGCTGGTATGCTACCATTGAGCTTAGATAATTCCCAGGAGGACAAACCATGTCCAACGCTGAACCGTCACAATTGGAGAAAATTACCGTATCGGTCTGGCGTCAATACAAGCAGGGCAACAACGCTGCAATTGAAGACAGCTTCGATAAAATCATGCCTTTTTGCTTACGGGTTTGCGCCCGTACCTGTGGACGCTACATCGACAACAGTGATGAAGAAGCCAGCATCGCCAGGATGGCTATGCTCGAGGCCTTTGATAAATACGAACCCCAGCGGGGCAATCTCTTGCTCTATCTGGGCTACGTCATACGCAACCGCATTATCGATTACAAGCGCAGTGAGGAAAAGCGATACTTTACCCCTTTTTCCGCTTTTCAAAATGAGCATCACCAAATCTGGGGGAGCCAGGAGCAGGATCCCGCCGGGCAGATTCTTGATGACCTGGCGCGCAAACAGGATCTGGACCGCTTTATAACGGTATTGCAGCAATATGATATTGAACTGCAGGACCTGGTGCGGGGCAGCCCCCGCCAGAAAAAAACCCTGGAGGCGGCCGTCTCGATTGCGGGCATGATTGCCTCAGACAGGGAGATGTGCGAGTATTTGCAGGAAAAGAGGATGATACCGATACGAATGCTGGAAAGACGTTGCAACGCCAACCGAAAAATAATTGACCGTTACCGAAAATTTATCATCGCCAGCACTTTGATCCTTATTCATGATATTCAGTGTTTAAGGCCTTATTTAAACGACCGGAAAGGAGGGCAAAGCCGTGTCTAAGCAAGCGGGCATCGTTCTTGAATCAGGCCGGGGATGGGCCATAATTATGCGTCCCGATGGCGCCTACCAGAAGATCAAGACCAATCAACCGCTTTATCCAGGCCAGTACTATTACCAGCGTCAGCTGCCGGCTCTTCCTTACGGCGTTGCGGCAGCAGTATTGCTGTTCATTCTGGTTGGGGCCATCGATTTCTTCAATGTGGTTGCCTATGCCTCGATTTCCTCCGGCATCGAACTGGGTGTCAACCGCTGGGATCGGGTGGTCACGGTCAAGACCGAGAGTGAGGCAGCGGCCCAGGTGGTATCCCAGGTGGATATAAACGGACGGCCGGCTCAAGAGGCGGTTGCGGCTGTGGTCAGCGAGATCATCGCCAAAGACAGTATGCCTGAGAATGGTACCGGCACCTTGCAGGTTTCGGTGCACAGCAAAAAGGCCGGTCAAGAATTGGAAGCCGAATATAAACGAAACCTGGTGGCCAAAATCAACCTCTCGGTTAATCAAGCCCTAAAAGTCCATGATAAAGTTAAGGTTAAAGGCGAGACTGTTGAAGAAAAGCTGCAGATCGAATACAAGCCTGCTACGAAAAAGGACCAAGACTTAGACCAGGCTAAAAAAACCCCGCCCGGAAATGCCTGGGGTCATGACATAAATAAGAATAAAACCGCTAATTACAAGGATAATAAGGATGCCGTCGCTATTCCCGTGTTTCAACGGTATTTAGAGCTGGACAATAGCGTAAATCGGGGCAATAGAGACCAGAAGACGGACAAAGACAAAACTAATGAAAAATCTGACCGTGATTCGGAAAAAAAACAAAATGATGAAAATTATAAACGTAATACGGACAATGACCGAGACAATAAAAAGAGTTACCGTGAGACAGACAAAGATCGGGCCAATGATAAGAATTACCCCGCGACGGATAAAAACCGCAACAGTGAGAAGTATGACCGTGAAAGTGACAAATATAGATCAACTGAAAAGTATAACCGTGAAAAAACCAAGAATGAGAACAGCTTTACCAAGAAATGGCTGGAAAGTAAAACCAAGCTCCGCAACTGGTCCGATTACCGCAGCCTGATCAATCCCGGACTGGAAAACCGGGACAAATAAGCGCAATGTGAGATCCCCGGCAAAGCAACCAAGATCCTGTTGTCGTATCAATCCAACAACAGGATCTTCCTTTTGTCGAGGGTCTACCTTAGTTGCGGGTCAATTGCTGGTAGATAATGTCGGCCAGGCCTAGCGAGCCCTGGCTGGAAAACAAGGCCAAAATGAACTGGACCAGCTTCAAAAACACTGCCCAGCCCGGACGTGAAAAGAAAGACAGATAAAAGCCGAAACATAACGGAACAGGGTTGTAACCAGGGGACGGAGGCGTAAGAAGCCTCCGTCCCCACCTGTTAGCGTTCATGGGATACTTTATGACCAATATACCCCTATGGGAGAGCTGTTTATGCGGTTTGCCGCTCTCCGCCTGCTCAGTTAGTTCTTCATATTCCTGTTCGCCAATCTCCACCGGCTCCACCTTGTCCATAACCCCCACGTCCCGGTAGGCAATACGGATATCTTGCTCGGCCGTATGAGAGTACTTTTCGCTGTGTTCCCCGACCTCAATCCTCTCAATGAAGAGCCGCAGGAGTTCAGGCGTCATGACACCGACCTTGTTGCCGGTAAGCTCGTCGTCTGGATTGCCGACCATCATTCCGACGCCTCCGCCGCCCTCGTCCTTAATCCACCCGAACCCGAGGAAGTAGATTTGCCTCTCACCGTCTACGCCGCGAACCTCACCATTGTGCGGTTCCTGCGGTTATTAGCTTTTTCAACTCCCTTCGCCAACACACATCCACAAACCGGCGAAGATAGCTATTACTATCTCGCTATAATCTTCAGTATTTGCAAGCTTTCGGAGGCTTCTTCAAGGATGCTATAAATTGGTGTATACTGGCGACATAAAGATACTTTGCGTGACGGACGATAGATACAAAATGAGAAAAATCAATTAATCCCGCAGAAAGGAGGAGTGTCTGTGAAAAAGCTCAAAATCCTCAAACGCAGCCGTGTCAACCGTGCGCTGAAAAGTATATTCGACTATCCGCTGACAGTCATAGAAGCCCCTATCGGCTACGGCAAGACCACAGCGGTACGGGAATTCCTGTCAAGCAGAGGCAGCGCCGTACTATGGCTTTCTTTTCTATCGTCCGAGGATACCGTTTCTTTCTTCTGGGACTCGTTATCATTGGAGATTGGCAGGCTGGATGCGGAAGCGAGCGCAAGGCTGAAGAATCTCGGTTTTCCCGCCGATGCGTCCCAGGCTGCAAATGTCCTGTCCATACTGCACGAACTGGACTTTGAGCAGGACACTGTACTGGTGATCGATGACTTTCACCTGATAAAAGGCCCGCAGATCAGTTCGTTTCTGGCTCTGATCGCCAGAAAGCCACCGGATAATCTGCACATCGCCATTGTTACCCGCGACACTTCAAACCTTGATATTTCAGAGCTCACAGCCAAAGGGCTGTGCAATATACTCCCCCAGCAGACGCTGTGCTTCACCGATGGTGAAATACGGGACTTCTGTGCCCTGATGGGATACGCTCCTGACAACGCCGAGTTCAGAAAGATCAGCGAATACACCGGCGGCTGGATTTCAATGGTCTACCTGACGCTGCTTGGCATTGTACGGGGCATCCCGATCGGCAAGAGCGACGTGATTGACGAGCTGGTTGAAAAAGTGCTTTTTAACGCTAACGAAGAGAATATCCGGCGTTTCTTGCTGAGGCTTTCCGTGATGGATGCTTTTACGGCGGATGAGGCACTATTTGTGACCGAAGAGCCGCGCGCAGAGGAGTTTTTGAAAAAGCTGCGTCGGGAAAATGCCTTTATCTCATACGACCCTGCCACAGACGTATATAGGATACACAACGTGCTGCTTGATTTCCTGCGGATAAAATGTAAAAACAACCTGGAACTCACGCATCTTTACGGCCGGGTGGGCCAGTGGCTCTTTGCCCATCACGCAAATGCGCAGGCCTACGCTTATTTCTGCCGCGCCGGGGATTTCGAGCGCATTCTCGATCTCCTCAACGATACAAGCAACATTACATACGGCTCCCCATATTATGAGGGTTTGTTTGACCTGTTCTCGTCCCTTCCTCGCGAGACACTGTTTAAGTATCCTTTCGCATATCTGCAATACATAACCATGCGAATTGTCGTCGGCGGACCGGACGGTACGCGGGACAGTGTGACGCGCCTCAGCGAGCTCCAGGCTGCGTATGAAGGTATGGAAGGACTTGATCCCCGGTTCAAAAATCAGGTTTTGGCGGAGGCGGCGCTAATCCGTACGGTTTCAGTTTTCAACGACGTCGTGCAGATGGCAGCCTGCATCAGGGAAGCGCTTCGGCTGTTTGACGGAGGAACATCCTGCATATTCCGCCAGGAGAATGTGGTCGGCTTCGCTTCCCCCCATCAACTGTATACTTATTATAAAGAGCCCGGGAAGCTGAAAGAGACGGCGGACTTCATGACGGCGGAGTTCCCCGCTTTTGTACAGGCTACAAACGGATGCTGCACGGGCAACGATTACCTCACGACGGCGGAATACGCACTTGAAACAGGCGACTGGCAGGCTGCGGAACTGAACGCATTCAAAACTATCTATAAAGCGCAGAGCAGGAATCAGGTAAGCCTTGTTATCGATGCAAGCCTGACGCTAATGCGTCTGTACATTTATCAGGGAAAGACGAATGAAGCGCTGGAGGTGCTTCAGCAGCTCCAGGAGGATCATGCCATTAAAAATACCGTCTATTTAAATACCGCGCTGGAGCTTGTAAAAGGTTACATTTACGCCTGTCTGGGCCGGTACAGCAGCATCCCCATCTGGCTGCAGACGGGAGATATGTCCTCGGCTCAGCTTATGTTTCAGGGTGTGGCGTTCAACTATATCGTATACGGAAAGGCAGTGCTGCTTTCAAAAAATTACATAAAGCTTGAGATGCTCACTGAGGAATTTAACCGCTATTTTTCTGTCTTTC
>NZ_DCEA01000004.1:3471-8083 GCF_002316705.1 Syntrophomonas sp. UBA1041 | reverse complement strand
GATACGGTCATCCGTCCCAATACCATTATTGAAGGCGATACCGTGATCGGCCCGGAATGCGATATAGGCCCGGCGGTGAGAATCAGCGATACGGTTGTCGGCCGCAAAGTTGTGATGGAGACAGCTAGAGTCATAGATTCCCATATTGGAGATCAATGTACTATTGGACCGTTTGCCTACCTGCGTCCGGGAACCAGATTGGGCAAAGGGGTTAAGGTAGGCGATTTCGTTGAAATAAAAAATTCTACGGTTGGGGAAGGCAGTAAGATTCCACATCTGAGTTATGTGGGCGATGCCCAGGTGGGAACCGGTGTTAATGTCGGCGCCGGGACCATCACCTGCAACTACGACGGGGCCAACAAATCCCCGACCTTTCTCGAAGATGGTGTTTTTATCGGCAGTAATACCAACCTGGTAGCACCCATCAGGATTGGCAAGAATTCAGTAACCGGAGCAGGGTCAACCATAACCCGGGATGTTCCCCCCGACAGCCTGGCAGTGGAACGTGCCAAGCAAAGAGTCATCAAGGGCTGGTCCAGAAAAACCAAAGACGATCAGGAGGTAACAGAGTAATGAAAGTGTCCAGATGGCGTATGAAGCTGTTTACTGGCAATGCCAACACCGCACTGGCGCAGGCTATCGCAAAGTATCTGGGCATCCCGGTTGGGGACGCCAAGGTGACTAGATTTTGTGATGGTGAAATTGGATGCGAAATAGATGAGAGTGTGCGTGGTGTAGATGTCTTCGTGGTTCAACCTACCTGTTCGCCGGTTAATGACAATTTGATGGAACTCTTGATCATGATCGATGCCTTTAGACGGGCCTCGGCTTCACGCATTAACGCTGTAATTCCTTACTATGGGTATGCCCGTCAGGATCGCAAAAGCCGGGCCAGAGATCCTATCACCGCCAAACTGGTGTCCAATCTGATCGTAGAAGCTGGTGCTCAGAGGGTGGTGGCAGTAGACCTGCATGCCAATCAGATTCAGGGATTCTTTGATATACCGGTTGATCACCTCCCCGGGGTTCCCACCATCGCCGAATACTTAAAGCGCAAGCAGTTCGGTGATCAGGCAGTGGTGGTTTCCCCCGACGTAGGGGGTGTGACCCGTGCCCGCGACCTGGCCGCCAAACTGGGAGCACCGCTGGCGATTGTGGATAAACGCCGGCCAGCCCCGAATCAGCTGGAAATAATGAATGTTATCGGTGATGTTAATGGTAAACATGTCATAATAGTTGACGACATCATCGATACCGCCGGTACCATTTGCGAGGCTGCCCGGGCCATGGTGGAAAAAGGCGCCCGCGAAGTATACTGTTGCTGTACCCATCCGGTATTTTCGGGACCCGCGATTGAACGCCTGGCTGCTGCACCTTTTAAGGAGATAGTGGTTACCAATACTATTCCACTGGCTCAGGGCAAAACACTTCCCAACATGACGGTCTTGTCTATCGCCCCCTTGGTTGGAGAAGCCATATTGAGAATACATGAGGATCTTTCGGTAAGCAAACTTTTCGAAGTATAAGAAATACGGGTCGCGCCAACTCCGGCCTGTGCCGGAGTTTTTTATTGGGCAAATAAGCTATAATAAATAAATGGATTACGGTTGCGGGGTGCGGTGAAGATGAAATTGGTGGTTGGCCTGGGGAATCCGGGCAAAAGGTATAGTGAGACCCGACATAATCTGGGCTTCAAAGTTGTCAATGAATTGGCCCGGCGCCATCGGATCGAGAAGGAGGAAAACCGGTTTGATGCGATTGTTGGCCACTGCCGGATGAATGCGGAAAAAGTCTTGCTTCTGAAGCCCTTGACATATATGAACCTGAGCGGCAAAGCGGTTCAGCCCTTGATGCGGTTTTATAAAATTGATCTGCAAGATCTGGTGGTGATTTATGATGATATGGATCTGCCCCCCGCCGCGTTGCGTATCAGGGCTACCGGCGGCAGCGGAGGGCACAAGGGAGTCGCATCCATTATTGAGATGCTGGGCTGTCAGGATTTTGCGCGTATCCGCATTGGAATCGGCCGTCCCCCCCATGGCGTGGTGGAATGGGTATTATCAACACCTCTCCCCGAAGAAAGACCTGATTTGGAAGCCGCAGTTAACAATGCAGCAGATGCAGTGGAGTCTTGGGTAAAAGAAGGTCTGCTCAAAGCCATGAACCGATTCAACTAGCCCCGTATAATCACCTGACGCTATAGGGGACAATATCAATAAAAATAATGTCAGGGGGCTGACAGAATTGAAGATTTATCATACCTGTGAGTGTTGTGGCCGCATCCACAAGACCTCGGAAATTGAAGGCCAAACCGGCATTGTTGAGTTGTATGACCTCTGCCAGGAGTGTGCCGAGGAAATTGGGGTAGTTCCGGTTCAAAATCAGGGAAGCGGCCGGCATTATTATAATTGAAAAGCCTGAAATTTTTAGGATCTATGGTTCTTCAGGCAACCGATTGTAAATATGATATCAGTATGAAGACTGGAATAATCAGTGGAGGCTATCTACAGCGTCCACCTTTGTGTATGGGGGAACGGAGATTGGATAACAGGTTGATCACTGAAGTTTTTAAACACCTGCAAACCCGGCAGAATGTGGTCTTAAGCGGCCTTGCCGGCAGCGGCAAAGCTTATTTTCTGCAGCAGCTGGTAAAGGTTGCAGCGGGGAAATGTCTGTGCCTGGTGCCCGGTGAAGAAAAAGCCTATGATTTGCGGGGGCAGCTGCGGGTTTTTACAACAGACGATCATATTCATCTGTTCCTGGGACGTGACTTTGTATTTCTCAAAGAGAACTACTCCCAGGCGGAAGGGAGCAGAGTGTCGGCCTTGCAGGAGTGCCTCTATCACACGCGCCGCAATGGTTTTATAATCTGTACCCCCGCATCTTTTATGCATTACATGATGCCGCCCCAACAGATGATGAACAAGACCATCAAAATAAACCAGACCCAGGACTATTCCCGCGATCAGCTGCTGAGAGAGCTGGTCGGCATAGGTTACCGCCGGGTGGCCGTTGTGAACCAACCCGGAGATTTCTCGGTCAAGGGCGGAATTGTTGATATTTATCCGCTGGGGGCATCAACCCCTTATCGCCTGGAGTATTTTGGCGACATGGTCGAATCAATACGACGTTTTTCTACTGATAGCCAGCGTTCAGCGGGACGTGAAAAGCAGGTTTTCATACCCCCGGCAGATGAGCTCAGCGGCTCGCTGGAGGCCACTCTTCTCGACTATCTGCCTGAGCAGGCGGTGCTGTTTATTGACGAACCGCGGGATTTTATCAAGTCATATCAGAAAAACCTGCGCGGTTATCGAGAAACCATTAAGGAAGCCCATAAGCAGACCCAGGCGGTCAGAGCATTGCCGCTGCTCGGTGTAGATGCCTTGCAAGGACTTCTCAAGGCCAGGCCGGCCGTATATCATTCCTTTTTTCCTGGGAATATTCCCCAGGTCACCACTGCCATGCTGCACCATTTTGCCCAACAGGATATGGAGCCGTTTTACAGCGATGAAGACAAACTGATAGCACGTCTCAAAGAATGGCATCACCGGGGGTTTGAGATTAAATACGCAGTCAGGGCCCGCAGAACCAGGGAAAAGTTGCAGGCCTTATTGCTGGATAATGAACTGCCCCGGCCTGAGTTCATAGACAACCCGTCCGGAAAAGGATTCATCAGTTCGGATTTTAAGGTGGTATTGCTGACGGAGCGGGATATCTGGGGCCGGGTCAAAACGCGCCAGGCCGCCCGCAAGAGCCAAAGCAATCAGGAAAGGATATTGTTAGAAGAACTGACCACCGGGGACTATATCGTACATGAACATTACGGGATTGGAATCTTTCGGGGAATCACCCAGGTGGAGCAGCACGGCGTGACCCGGGAGTATATCCTGCTCCAGTATGCAGGAACCGACCGGTTATATTTGCCGGTGGAAAAACTGGACGTTTTGTATAAATATAATGCTCCCGAAGATAAAAATCCCCGGCTCAGCAAATTGGGCGGCACAGAATGGGAGCGCACCAAAGCCCGGGTGGCGCAGTCTATCCAGGAAATGGCGGAAAAACTCCTGGTTTTGTATGCCAGCCGCCAGGCCCGGGAGGGTTACGCTTTTTCCAAAGACACCCCCTGGCAGCAGCAATTTGAAGACGACTTCAACTACCAGGAAACCCCGGATCAAATCCGGGCCATACAAGATGTAAAACGCGACATGGAAAGCCCGCGGCCGATGGACCGCCTGATATGCGGCGATGTAGGCTATGGTAAGACTGAAGTGGCCATGCGGGCTGCTTTTAAGGCGATAATGGACGGCAAGCAGGTTGCAGTCTTAGTGCCCACCACTGTATTGGCAGAACAGCATTATAATACATTTAAAGAGCGATTTCGCAGCTTCCCCGCTGAAATCGAAGTGTTGAGCCGGTTTAAAACCTCAGCCGAGCAGAAGCGGGTAATTGCTGATGTTAAAAAGGGCCTGGTAGATATCGTCATCGGCACCCATCGTTTGCTGTCCATGGATGTGGGCTATAAGGATTTGGGCCTGCTGATCGTTGATGAAGAGCATCGTTTTGGAGTGGCGCAAAAAGAGAAAATCAAGATGTTCAAAGAGATGGTGGATGT
>NZ_DCEA01000004.1:0-3308 GCF_002316705.1 Syntrophomonas sp. UBA1041 | reverse complement strand
CTGAGCCTTTCCGCTACGCCTATCCCGCGCAGTCTGCATATGTCTTTGACCGGGCTGAGAGACCTGAGCATTATTGAGACCCCGCCGCCAGGCCGCTATCCCATCACCACTTACGTAATGGAATATCGCGACGACATCGTCGATGAAGCCATCCGCAATGAATTGGACCGCAATGGACAGGTTTTTTTCGTCCATAATCGCATCGAAGGCATTTACCGGGTGCAGAAGCGCCTGGAGGAAATGCTTCCCGGGGTTCGTATCGCAGTAGGTCATGGCAAGATGCCGGAAGGTAAATTGGCAGCCATCATGAGCGACTTTATAAAAGGCGAGTATCAGCTATTGCTCTGCACCACCATTATCGAATCCGGTTTGGATATGCCCAATGTCAATACCATCGTTGTAGATGATGCGGATAAAATGGGCCTGGCGCAGTTATACCAGCTGCGCGGCCGGGTGGGGCGTTCACACCGTATTGCCTATGCTTATCTGACCTATCACCCGGATCGCGTCCTCAACGAAAACGCGCAAAAGAGACTTAATGCTATCCGGGAGTTCAACGAGCTGGGGGCGGGGATGAAAATAGCCCTGCGCGACCTGGAAATCAGAGGAGCCGGCAATATTTTAGGCCCCGAACAGCATGGCTACATTCAGGCCGTGGGGTTCGACATGTATTGCCGCCTATTGGAGCAGGAAACCTCGCGCTTGCGCGGCAATCCCGTCACTCAGAGCAGCGGGCCGATGGTAGATGTGGACATCGATTATTACATCCCGGATACTTATATTCCCGACCCCGGGGTTAAGATTCGCATTTATCGGCGTTTATTGCTGGCAACCTCGGAGGAGGACATTGAGGAAATCAGGGCTGAGCTTAACGATCGCTTCGGCAAGCCCCCGCGGCCGGTGGAAAATTTTCTGCAGATTACCCTGTTGCGTCTCATGGCCAGGGATAAAGAGATTAAATTACTGCGCCGTAAAGGCAAGCAGATTGAGATTCAACTGGAGAAAAATCTGCCCCATGATGTGCAGCAGAACCTGGGCGGCTACCAGATCCGTAAATTAAACGCCCACACCCTGGTGGTCAGGCCCGAGGGCGATGCCCTGCAAACCCTGCAGCGGGTCTTGCAGATGATATAGAAAGTATAAAACTATTCCTCGACAGAACCCCGGCCCTGTAAATAAGTGCGGCGCAGCTTGAAATCGATTTCGATTTCATAGGGTATGCTGGCAAATTGAGCCGGCCAATCCGCTTCAAGGTTTTCCCAAAGGGCCGGTTGTTGGCGCTGTATGGCCTGGCCCCACCCCAAAATATCACTTTGGCAGGCTTGCGCTTTTCGGAGGCAGGCCTCTACATCGCTCTGGATGGCAGCGTTGGCTTGTTGTTCAAAAAGCCCCAATTGGCTAAGATCGAAGAGGATGTGGGGATAAGCCACTTCGTAGATATTTCCTTCAGCAGTTATGGTTATTCTCATTTTAAGCTGCCCCTGATTGAGAACCGGTTTCACCACGGCGGTGGAGTTGATGGTTTCCAGGGTTTGCAGACTCTGCTCCCCCGGCCTGGCCGGGTCGGGCAGGTTGATGACGAAGAGCCCGCCCCGGGTATTGCTCTGCATAAAATGATAGCCGCGGCTTTCCTGTTCATTGAGCGATCCCACCATCTGTTTCCCGCGAAAAACAGCCAGTCCGCTGATTGACAGGCGATCCTTGCCTTCGAAACTTTCGATCTTCACCTGTGGCAATACCGGTTCGACGCCTGCTGTGCTCACCTTGTAGAGGAACTCCTTGATGGTAACCGGACTGTAAAGCCCGATTTGAGCCTCCTGGGCCTGAATCATCTTAACCAGCGCTCTGCCAGCGGTATCTTCTGGCGCCGTTTCGGTTTTTAGAACCTCCTCCGGGGTGGAGTTATAAGCCAGGAACAGCAGCGATACTTCTCTTACCGCGTTGGTTCTGGCCAAATGGTCCAGAAACAGGCTGATATCGCGGCGGGCGATATTTTCTCCGATGATGAAGGTCTCTGCCATGCTCCATACTGGATCCCGGGGCAGCGAGGTGGCCATTATCTGCTCAGCGCTTGAGAAAGTAGGCCCTGACGCACTGCGTACCAGGAATTTGGGGGCATCGTCGTCATCGGCTTGCGGCGGTAATGCAAACTGACCGCTGGAAACGACCCGGGTTCCATCCGGGCTTATGTCCAGGCCATGTGCAACCGCTGCTATGCTGTCTCCCAGGTCAACCCGATTATAGCAGCCGTTGCAGTACAAAAAGCTGATCAACAGGATGGCTATTATGCTGATAAACGGTTTGATATTCAAAGGCGAAACCTCAATTTTGATTTGGATGGTAGGTATACAACAAGTTTATTTTTTGTCCGCAGTCGTCCCGGATGGCGTGCCTTTAGGCCGCTTTACCCGTATCACCAGGGCTAAAATTACCGGAAATATCCCGAATATGGTAATAAAGATCCAGGGAAAAATCTGATCCAGCATTATGTACAAAAAATGTATATTCGGCACCAGGAGTACGGCCAGTATGCCGGCCATAATGGCTGTGGGACCTATCATGACGCGATAATCCTGCAGCCCAAAAACCTGCTGGATGCTGTAACAGGTTACAAACCAAAAAACGGCTAGAATGGCGAATACGCCTGGCATCACGGCAGACACCAGTATTATTTCGATGTTATGGATGAAACCTGCGATGTTAGTGGCACGGGCTATATTGAAAATAGGAAAGGTCTGCACCGCGGTTAATGCTGGTCCATAGGCGACGATAGGGATCACCACCATCACCAGTACGCTGAATACAAACAATCCGTACGCGGATAGCATCCATCGCCATAACAGCCGGGGCTGGTGGCAAAACGGCCCCAGGGTTAAAACCACAATCATAAAGCTGCAGTAACTGCTCACCAATAGAATGCCCTTAGCGATGTCAGCCATAGCGAAACTGCCTATGGGCATTAAACGAGACCAGTCAGTTTCCGGTCCCAGGCCCAAAAACAACAAAACCATAGCTAACGGGTAACCGGTCATTATTATTATCTCTATAACCCGGGCGGTAGTCTCCAAGCCATTGCGCAGGGCATAAAAAGCCGGCAAAATAATAAAAATCAAAAGAATGCTTATGGGCATGCCAGGCAGGACATTGCTCAAAAAAAAGTTGGCGAAAATAACCAGGCTCATCACTACCACCAGGAAAAACACCCAGATATAAACAAATCCCAGAGCTTTGCCGATCAAAGTACCCAAATGCTCCTCAAGCATACCGGGAAAAGTACGGCGGCTATTCACCAGGATATAATAATAAAT
>NZ_DCEA01000020.1:0-17083 GCF_002316705.1 Syntrophomonas sp. UBA1041 | reverse complement strand
TGCCATTTCACCAGTCCCATCCGGCGTTATCCGGACCTTATCGTCCACCGGGTCCTGACCCTGATGCTGGATAAGTCCATTAATGCCAAAACGCGGGCATCTCTGGAAGCCAAAATGCTAAAATACGGCGAGCATTCCAGCCTGCAGGAGCAAAAGGCGGAAGAAGCGGAACGTGACCTGATCGATCTCAAGAAGGCCGAATATATGCAGCAATATGTGGGAGAGCAGTTTACGGCCCGTATTTCCTCGGTGCAGTCCTTTGGATTCTTCGTGGAGCTGGAAAATACTATCGAAGGATTGGTCCATATCTCCACCATCGCCGATGATTATTACGAATTCAATGACCGCGACTATACCCTGATAGGTACCCACACCGGACGCAAATTCGCCATCGGGGATGAAGTCAACGTGCAGTTGGTGCGTGTAGACATCGATGATGCCCAGATTGATTTTGAGTTAATATAAATAACCGCCCAACCGCGATGGGGCGGGACTTCCAAGCGGGACGGAGCCTCTGCGCGGCTTGACTTGCTCCAAGTGTTCCCATAAACTATTAATATGGGCTAAATAAATATACTTACGGCTAAAGCTCCGGGCGCGAAAGCGTGAAGGGCAGAAGCTGATAAATTGCAACTACCGGTGTGGGGTAGCCAGTATTTTGTTATGCCTGCCCTTATTGTATCTTTCTGAAGGAGGTGAGTTATTTCAGGGTAACAATTTAAAAGGGTAATGTATTTGTTTTCTAACATGTCTTCATTACCATTCTCGAAGCTGAATTCCAGACTGCCCGGTCTGGAAGCGGGGGAACCATTGAATGGGGTGAATCCGGTGAACCGGTAGGGCACCCTGGCCCGAATCCGTCAGCTAACCTCGTAAGCATGCCAGGGAGAGAATGGGGCTATTTTTATAAGTCTAATTGAGCCCCTCTTAAAATCTCTCAACTATGGAAACCGTTAATAGGGTCGACCGGCTGGATAGTGCTGATATCCGATACCAGCTGTTCTTGCCGTGCTAAGTTAACATGGGCTAATCATGGGCAGAATGGATTTTCTGCCAATACTTGTTTGTACCCCTTTTTAAGGTAGAAAGGAGTTGGGAAGGATATGGTCACTTTCCGTTCAGTTACTAAAGCATATCGCAATCATATTGCAGTTAAAAAATTTAATCTGGAAGTGCAAGACGGCGAGTTTCTGGTTCTTATTGGACCCAGTGGCTGCGGTAAAACCACCACTTTAAAAATGGTGAACCGTCTTATCGAGCCAACCAGCGGAGAAATACTGATTGATGGGAAAAATGTCAGAGCAATGGACGCTGTTGCTTTAAGACGCCGGATCGGATATGTAATTCAGCAGGTAGGTCTTTTTCCCAATATGACAGTGGAACAAAACATTGATCTGGTACCGCGTTTGATCGGGTGGGACAGCAAGAAGTGCAAAAGCAGGGTGAAGGAATTGCTGGAAATGGTAAATATGAATCCTGATATTTATGCTTCCCGGTATCCCAACGAGTTAAGCGGCGGACAGCAGCAGCGCATAGGAGTTTTACGTGCAGCGGCAGTCGAACCCCCCCTTATTTTGATGGATGAGCCTTTTGGTGCCTGTGATCCCATCTCCCGTGAAACACTGCAGGATGAAATGAAAAAATTGCAAAATACCCTTAAAAAAACCGTAATATTTGTCACTCATGATATGGATGAGGCATTGAAGCTGGCTGATCGCATAGTCATCATGCGACAAGGTGAGATAATTCAGGTTGATACGCCGGAACGAATATTGCGTCAGCCGGCCGATGCTTTCGTGGAATCATTTATCGGCAAGAATAGGATCAACAATCCGGCCTTGCTTGGTGTGGAACAGGTAATGAAGACTAACCCGGTTACCGTAAGCCCTGATTGCGGGCTGGCTGAATGCGTCGCTTTGATGAGAAGAAAAAAGGTGGATACCGTACTGGTAGTTGACGGCCAGGGTCGGCTTCTGGGTGGAGTGGATATCGAAGAGCTGGACCGGCAGAGGTCTTTGCATAAAATAGGCGATATCAGCCGTGAGCTGAATGCGGTATTAAATAATGTCAGCGGGCGTGAAGCCTTTGCCATTATGAATGAGAACCAGCTTAAATATCTGCCGGTGGTGGATAACCAGAACCATCTGCTGGGCCTGGTGACCAGAACCAGTATAGTGGATGCCATAGCGTCAGCAGTCTGGGGTGATGGCGAGAGTGCTTAATATGATGCAGTTTTTAGATATGAATGGTGCAGCGATCATCGAGGCTACCCTGCAGCACCTCTATCTGTCCTTTGGTTCCGTACTTATCGGCTGTCTGGTGGCAATCCCGGCCGGTATTTGGATAACCGGACGGGATAAGCTGGCCGGGCATGTACTGAGAGTAATCGGAACTATTCAAACCATACCCAGCCTGGCTTTGCTCGGGTTTGCCCTGCCTTTGTTTGGTATTGGCACTCTTCCGGCTATGATCGTATTATTTCTCTATTCCCTTTTGCCCATCCTGAGAAATACCTATACCGGTCTTATTTCCATCAACCCCGCTTTTATTGAAGCAGGCAAGGGGATGGGGATGAGCGGCCGCCAATTATTATTTATGGTAAAGCTGCCCCTGGCTCTGCCGGTAATTATGGATGGGATCAAAATTTCCACCGTTTACATTTTAAGCTGGGCTACCCTGGGTGCCCTGATCGGGGCAGGCGGACTGGGGGACCTCATTTTTACCGGCATCCAGACCGCCGATGCCAATTATATTCTGGCCGGCGCCGTACCGGTGGCCTTGCTGACGGCAGCAGCCGGATGGCTGCTGGGGAGGGCTGAAATAGCATTAACTCCTGCGGGTGGAAAATAAAACAGGGGAGGTTGGATTTTATGTTTAATATTCCGCTTTTAACTTTACAACATCTGGAATTATCCGCGGCGGGAGTGGCATTGGCTATGGCGATAGGGATTCCCCTGGGTTATCTCATAACCAGGAACAAGATATTGGCTCGAACCGTTCTTGCGTTTATCGATATAACCCAGACTATTCCTGCGCTGGCCTTACTAGCCTTGCTCCTGTTATGGATGGGATTGGGCAATGGGCCGTTAATAGCAGCTTTGGTCATTTATTCTCTGTTACCGATTGTACGCAATACTTATACCGGCCTAAATTCGGTAGATGCTTCCCTGATTGAAGCCGGCAAGGGCATGGGCATGACCAGGTGGCAGCTTTTGCGCATGGTCCAGATACCAATTGCCCTGCCGGTGATTATGGCCGGCATTAGAGTAGCTATGGTCACTGCCATAGGGATCGCGGCCATAGGTGTACTTATTGGGGCAGGAGGTCTGGGGGCACCCATCTGGAGAGGTATGCAGCAAATGGATAATGGCATGATTTTATCCGGTGCCATTCCTGCAGCGCTATTGGCTATTATCACCGAAACTGTCATGGAACGGGTAGAGCAAGGGTTAACTCCCCGGGGATTAAGAAAAGTTGTTACCGGTAACTAAAAACAGGAGGGATAAGCATGAAAAGAATAAAAATATTAGGTTTGATTTTGATCACAGGATTGCTTTTAAGTACGGTGGCCGGCTGTGGCGGGAGTAGCCCAACCGCTTCTTCCGGCCGTGATGGAACACTTACCATCGGCTCCAAAAATTTTACTGAAAACATAATTATGGCCGAAATAATGGCCCAAACCGTCGAAGCTAACACCAGTCTCAAGGTAGAACGCAAACTAAATCTGGGCGGAACTTTGATTTGCTGGGAAGGTCTTAAAAAAGGTGAACTGGATATGTACCCCGACTACACTGGAACCGGCCTTATGGCCATTTTAAAAAGAGAGGTTATAACCGATCCGGATGAGGTTTATGATATTGTGCAGCAGGAATATAATAAGCAATTTAAAATTAAATGGCTCAAGCCGGTTGGTTTTAACAATACTTATGCCACTGCGGTTACCAAGGAATTTGCGAAGAAACATGCTTTAAATACCACTTCCGATCTTAAAGCCCATGCGGGTGATCTCGTATTCTGCGCTGAACAGGAATTTTTTAACCGTAACGATGGTTTTCAAGGTTTTTGCCAAGCCTACGGTCTCAAATTCAAGGATACCAAAGCTATGGACATCGGGCTTAAATATAAGGCTGTAGCTGACGGCAAGGTTGACGTGATCGATGCCTTTTCCACTGACGGGGAACTGGTAAGCTACAAAATGAAAGTGCTGGAGGACGATCAAAATTTCTTCCCGCCCTATTATTGCGCGCCGGTAGTACGGATGGATACCCTGGAAAAACATCCGGAGCTGGAGGATGTGCTTAATAAGCTGGCAGGGAAAATAAGTGATGAAGATATGCAGCAGATGAACTATAAAGTGAAAGAAAAAGGATTGAACCCCGCCGATGTCGCGGCCGAATTTCTTAAAGCCAAAGGGATCGTAAAATAGGGGACCAGTCCCGGCAGGCCCGCTCCTGAAGCCGGGTCCGCCGGGCCGGGTGCCAAGTCTGCGCTATACCAATCAGCGTAGACGGCGGCACCGACCATCGCCTCGTAAGAAAATTCCGCTTATAAAGCGTTTGCGACTTATTTGCGCAGAATTGCTCATTATTTGCCCTACTTGACTGCTATTATACTGTGCGTTATAATAAGGACGCAAGCGATGTACAAAAACCCTGGCGTTGGAGTGAAACATTTGCCCCATGCGAGGGTTTTATTGTCTTGTCAGAGAGCAATTGAGGTGTAATCATGGGCAGCAGTAAAAAGGGTATCAAAATAGTGGTTGAAAACCGCAAAGCCCGGCACGATTACCACATAAAGGAAACATTCGAAGCCGGCATGGTTTTAGTCGGCACCGAAGTCAAATCCCTGCGTATGGGCAAGGGCAATTTGAAGGATGCTTATGCGGTAGTCAAAGGCGGCGAGGTCTGGGTGAATAATTTTCACATCAGCCCGTATGAAAAGGGCAATCAGTTTAATCATGACCCTTTGCGGCCGAAAAAACTTCTCTTGAATCGCCGGGAAATAAACCATCTGGTAGGAATGCAGCAGGAAAAAGGCTATACCCTGGTGCCGCTCAAAATCTACCTTAAAAACGGTCTGGCTAAAATGGATTTGGCTGTAGGAGTTGGTAAAAAGCTCTATGACAAGCGCGAAGACATCGCCGCCCGCGATGCCAAACGGGACATCGAACGGGCGTTGAAAGAACGCAACAGATAATTGCAAACTCATTAAACTCTCGCACTAAAGCGTTAACTATTTTTTAATCATGGGGGCGTAATGGTTTCGACGGGGGATGAGATGGGTTGGGCAGCGAGCCGAGTTGTCGCCAGCTCGTTAAAAAGGTGAAAAAATTAAAATAACTGCAGAAGATAATTTTGCACTAGCGGCTTAAGCCGCTCGTCCGGCCAGGTTTCCTAACGGCTTGGTGCAGGGCGTCACTTAGTTAGGGTACCCTTAAGCCTTCCTCCTCGAGGGGCTTTCTGGGGAAACTAATCGGGGATAGCTCGAAGGAGCCTGTCCGCGGGCGCCGGTTGAGCGAAATCCAAATCACGGACTGCGCTCGGAGACACCTGGCTGGTCTTTCTTTCGGACGGGGGTTCGACTCCCCCCGCCTCCACCAGATAAGTACGCAAAGATTGATACAATGTAAAATCCCAGTATTATTGAGGTTTGCGTCAATTTTGCGTTAAGATAAAGCACCGTTTGAAGGCGGTGTTTTTTTGTTTTTGGCACCCTTTCGTTGAAAGATGCACACCCCTTTACAGGGGAAAAGGGGGAATCGTTAAAAGGTATGGGAATCGTTGAAAGGTATGGGAGTCCTCTAAAATCGCCGAATCCTGCAGCCATCCGGCAAGATGACGTATAGAGCAGTTCCCCAAAGGCGAGTAATATTACCCTTCCAACTGATAAATAAGGGCTTGCATTGCCAAATCGATCACATAATCCAAGTCCACGTTTTCATCCGCTTTAAGAAGCACATCATTATTGGCGAAATTGCCTATGCCGGTATAATTTTTGCACAGCCCTTTTTCGTCCTTGATTTTGTCAAAAGGAATGTTAAAGGCAATGGTCAACTCATTTTTGGAAGGGCGGATATTAACAAAATTTGTTTCACTCTTGTAGGCAATGTACTGTTGCTTGTATTCTTTGACAATATCAACATCGAGGGTGAGCAGCTTTCGGTCCAGTTCGTCGTATATTTTAGCTATTGCAGGCGACACCGGCGGGTAGTGGGCCATGGAAGTATATGCAGGTTCAGTTTTCCCCTTATCTGCATATTCATCAAGCTCCGCCTGGGTTACTGCCGGGTATGGCCATATTTTAACCGCCATCTCTGCGAGTATGCCAGCCCGTTTGATTATCTCGTCTTTGTCCCATTTGGGCAAATCGCCCAGTGTGTCATTCAAGCGCAGGTGACTTGACTTGAACCCCCCTCCGATTGTCTGTTTAACCTTAAACGGCTTGTCGCTCATTTCGCTGTTGTAGCCGGTTAGGGTTAGATTACCGATGGTGTGCAGATAGGTCTTTTGAATCTCTTTCCAGTCCGGGCCTAACATGTCCTGCCATTCCTGACTAAGATTTGGATTCTGCGGCATGATATGCTCTACCGTATATCCGTTGCCGGTTATACTGATTGGCTCTTTATGGTTTTGGTTTTCCAACGATTCAAGGATATAATTCCTGATACGCACCTTATAAATTTCCTTGGCAACAAATTTAGCCTTAAATTCCTCATCAGTCGGAAAGGCCCGGTATGAATCCTTGAGTACATACTCGGCCAGGACACTGCTGACATACTTGTCCTTTTTGATTTTGGGATAGAAGGTTGCGAACGTTTTATTCAGGGAATTGGTTGGGATTTCGCAAATAACGCGGCGGACAACATAGCTTATGGTTGCTTTAATGATAGCAATAAAATCTGCCTTGGTAATAACCTGGTTCTCGTAATCATTGTAAACACGCATCAAAAAAGGATAGCAAACGCTGACATCCAGCATCCTCAGTTCATCCCACAGGGCTTTTAATTCCTTGTCGCTTTCTTTACCCAGGTGAATACGTAAATAGTACTGCGCATATGTATATACCTCGGCGAGCAGCTGTTCGTTGCTAATGCCGCTTTTATGGTATTGTTTAAATGCTTCATACACCTCGCCGATTTTGCAGATACGTCCCGTACTGCTTTGACTGGTTAAAAAATCCCGGATGAAGAAATCAAAGTAATCAGTGTAGCCCTGCTGGCCAAACCCCTGTTCCATGGGGCGCCAGTAGGTTGTATAAAGCTTGTTTTGCATTTCGGGTGTTTGCCCCATCAGGATATAATTGCGAATGAGATCGGCCTGAGACAAATCTTTACCCGTGGAATTCATGCTTTCGAATATCAACTGCGGATTGTCCTGGGTTTTATCCAGGGCGACCGAAACCAGCATGAGACGGCTGATGCCTTCATATATCGTCTCTATGCTTTCGCCGCTCTGCTCAATAATATCCGTAAACAGCATAAAATTCTTTAACATCTGCTCAGATGGATTATGGAGCGTTTTTTCCGTCCCTTCCAGGATACGGACAAATGTTTCTTTGTCCTGTTCAGTCAACAGGATTTTATATTTGTCATTCCCGACTTCCTCGCTGTTCAACAGAAAATAGTTCCTGATTTTATTGGGGTTGATGCGGTTTTCGAGCTTGTTTTTCTCAATATAGCGGGTAAGTGCGCAAAGCAGCAAAGACAGCGTCGTGAGTCGCTGCTGCCCGTCAATAAGCAAGAATTGCTGCGGCTTGCCAATAGGCGTTCCCAGGTCAATATAGACGACCGAGCCGATAAAATGCACCATGCCTTCTTTATTGAGGGTGATTTGAATAATATCTTTCCACAGCTGGTTGCACTGTTTGGCCGTCCAGCTATAGGTGCGCTGGTATATAGGCACAATAAACTGTATTGCGCCGTTCATCAGTTTTTGCAGACTGGTTTCCCCGGCTTTCAACGATTAAACCTCCTATGGGAAAAACAGAATTTCAAATATCGCATGACACTAATATTATTTACATACCACCATTTACCATTACTCTTCGCTCTCTAAGGCAGACAGTATCTCCTTGAAGCTGTTCATGGCTGTTTCGAGGTTTTCCAGTATCTCCGCAGCCAGCACATCCGGATCAGGCAGGTTGTCCAGATCAGCCAGCGACTTATCCTTGATCCAGAAAATATCGAGGCTGGTCTTGTCCCGCGCCATTATCTCCTCAACCGTGAATCTTCTGAACCGTCCGTCAGGGTTATCCTCCGAATAAGTCTCGCGCCGTTCGTGGCGGTTTTCAGGATGGTAGCAGTCGATAAAATCCTGCAGATCGGCTCTGGCCATGGGATTTTTCTTTAAGGTAAAGTGCATATTGGTACGGAAATCGTAAATCCATACCTCCTTGGTCTGGATCTCCGGGCTGGCAGGACGCTTGTCAAAAAAGATCACATTAGCCTTGACCCCGGGTTTATAGAATATACCGGTAGGCAGCCGCAGGATGGTGTGCAGGTCGCAGGTCTGCAGCAGTTTCTTGCGGACAGTTTCACCGGCGCCCCCTTCAAACAACACATTGTCCGGCACAACGACTGCGGCCTTGCCTGTCGATTTGAGTAGTGTATTAATATGCTGCACAAAATTCAGTTGCTTATTGGACCCGGTTGCCCAAAAGTCCTGGCGGTTATAGACCAGATCCTCTCTTTCCTGTTCGCCCTGCTCATTGGTGAAGGTCATGGATGATTTTTTGCCGAAAGGCGGATTGGTCAATACATAGTCGAAACGTTCGCCAGGATCAGACAGCAAGGCGTCATTCCTGGTGACTGGCACGGTGCCATAGATATCGCCAATATTATGCAAAAACAGGTTCATCAAACAGAGACGGTAGGTGTTGCGCACAATCTCCCAACCACGAAAAGTCCCGTTTTTCAAGAACTCCTTCTGATCGCGGTCCAGCGGATAGGACCGGGAGATATAATTATGTGCGGCCAAGAAGAAGCCGCCAGTCCCGCAGGCAGGATCAGCGATGGTTTTCATCGGTTCGGGACGCAGGCATTCTACCATGGCCTGAATCAACGCACGGGGGGTGAAATACTGTCCGGCTCCACTCTTTGTATCTTCGGCATTTTTCTCAAGCAGGCCCTCATAGATATCCCCTTTGACATCGGTGGACATGGAAACCCAGTTCTCGTCATCGATCATTTTGACGATACGGGCCAGCTTAGCCGCCTCGCTGATTTTATTCTGTGCTCCGGTAAAAATTTCGCCTAAGATACCGGGTTTCTCCGCTAGCTTCTCCAGCGTCCTTTTATATTGCTGTTCCAGGTCAACTCCGGAAAGGCTGTTCATATCCGCCCACGTATAGCCCTGTGGGATGCCGAGATTGCGGTTATACGGGGGCCGGGAATACTCATCAGCCATTTTGAGAAAGATCATATAGGTAAGCTGCTCCAGATAATCGCCATAGGAAACGCCGTCATCATAGAGAACGCCACACATGGACCAAACCTTGGATATGATTGTTGATGTATTGTTTTCAGACATTTATTTCCTCCTCATGCGTTACCAGTTTTCCTTCAAAAGCCATCTGTAATATGCTTTGGCGCAGGCTTTCAGCCTGTATTTCAGCAACATCAATACTCTTTTCAATATGTTCACATACTGAAATCCGATTCTCAATTATTGAAATAATCTCTCTTTGTTCCTCCAGTGAACATGTAGGTACTTGTAAATTTTTAACTTTACCAATGCTAAGCGTGTACAAACCTGAGGTTGAAGAAGCAACTTCAAGGATCTGATTCCGACCATCTTTTGACATTAAATAGTATAAGGCAAATTTAGAAAGCATACTGCCATTAGGGCGTGCCTTTATAATGTGATTTTGATGCAAACACTGTTTGATTTGGCCATTCCAAATAGAAACCCTGCCAATCTGTTCTTTACTACCGTTGCCTTCAACAATCAAAAGGTCTTGTTCTTTTAAGAGTGTCCTATCGATTTCATTTTCTTTTACACCGATTTCTTTAATGTCCGTAAGATCAATAAAATTGTAATATACATTTGCAACTCTCAAATAGGGCATTTTAATTGGAAGTACATTTCTTCTTGAATTTAGAGTTAATCCGCCAGATACATCAAAGTAATTAGTTATATTTGAAAAAGATTTATATCTATCAAACGCATCCTTAAGCACTGCCTGCCGGTAAAGCTTAAGTTGCATCTTCATTTTTTGCAGCGCTTCAACTCCCTTATCCAATTCGGAAAAGAGCTCCTCAATTTTGGCAATAATGCGAAGCTGTTCTTCCATTGGAATGATAGGAAAATCGAAGTTCCCCAGGATTTCCGGGTTAACATGTGGAGTTCCTGTGCCTTTAACTTTTGAGTTAAGTATCCTATATTTGCCCTGCAAAAAATAATACAAAAACTCGTTTGTTACCCCGGGCACAGATATTTTTGCAAGAGTTGAACCAACATAACCCTTATATGCTTTCCCTACCATTCCTGAACGAGAACCATCCCAAACCATAAGTAGATCGCCATCTTCACATGGTAGACAATTTTCCCCGTCTGTATATTCATCAAAGACATGCTGTTCAAAAGCTTTAATATTGATATACGGCAACCATCCATCTGATGGTTCAGAAGCTACAAATTTTGGCTTTTTACCTTTGGCAGAGATTAATACCTCTCCAAGCTTTACAGAATCATATGTTTTTTTGTTTAATACACCGTTATTTGACACTATATCTTATCCTTCCTTACGCCACCAATGCTTCATTAATTTCTTTGAGCACATCCAGATACCCGTTGCCGAACAGCTGATAAAACCGACCCAGACCGCCCTTTTCATCAAAGGGGGAGAGTTCCAAATCCTCCGGCTCAATGGAGAGTGAGGTTGCAATATGATCTTTAATCATGCGCAGCCAGTTCATTTGCTCCTCAGTAAAGTGGATATTTCCCGCGTTCTTTGCCAGGGTCCAGCGCATGAAGTTATAATTCACCGTATCGGCATAGGGTGCCAGCTGACTGGCATATCCCAGTTCGAACCTTATGAGCGATACAATATCGGTCAACATCCGTACCGAGCCTCTGCCTTTGACCACTCCGGGGTTCCTTACATAATAGCTCTCCCAGAGCCGTTCTGCCGTCAATCCATACGGGGATGCCATCAGTTTTTCATGGAGCTCCTTGATCATATCCAGGGTCAAAGCACGGTTCTGATAGCTTTGATTGTAGATGATGCGCAGGGCTAAAATCTCGTCTTTGTTTTCCTCTATAAACTGGCGGAAACTATCAATGTTCCGGTCAGCCTTCTGCGCTTGCTCTGCGCTCCATCCGGCAAAACTCACGGTATCCAGGTTGACGTTGTCAATCACCTGCTCGTGGTTCTTGCGCACGTTTTCAAGATAATCCCGCAACTCGGGGACATTGAAAGGCAGAGCGGCAGTATCGATTAATCTTCCCTGCACTTCATTCATCTGTTCAGTTGTTAATATTGCTTCTGCAGGAATGCCGAATTGCTCACGCGCTTTCTGCTCGATAACATCGGTATCAAAGGCATCCAAAAGATTTTGTACAATAGCGCTGACCGATATCCCGCCTGAAATCTCAGAAAAATTTCCCCGCTCCCTGGGAGTCATGGCGCTGTTCAGGCGCGCCAAACGGTTGGCCAGCGAGATAATCACATCTTCGTCACGACTGCCCATCGCCACACTCAGCATGAGGTCGCGCATGGATACGGCAGGTTTGCGCTCCAATGGGCGGGAATCGGTTTTTAAAGATTTGGTCACACCTACCGCGTCAATGATGACATAATGGGTTTTGTTGCTGGTTGCAGAAGGAGTTACTTTCTGTAGATCATCTTTAGAAAGGGTGCGCGTGCCGCGGCCTTTCATCTGTTCAAAGTAGTTCCTGCTCCGTACATCACGCATGAAGATCAGGCATTCAACCGGCTTGATGTCTGTGCCGGTTGCAATCATGTCAACAGTTACTGCGATACGGGGGTAATAATCATTGCGGAAAGCTGAAAGCAGGGACTTAGGATTTTCTTTGCTCTGATAGGTTATCTTTCGGCAGAAATCATTGCCTTCTCCAAATTCCTCACGGACAATCTGGACAATGTCATCGGCATGGCTGTCCGTTTTGGCAAAAATGAGTGTCTTAGGAATTTCTTTACGACCTGGAAATATATCGGTCAGCATCTTTTCTTTGACTGTGCGCATGATCGTGCGGATCTGGCTTGGGTTAACCACATCACGGTCAAGCTGGCTGCCGCTATATTCCAGGTCCTCGTCAAGCTGCTCCCAGCGCTTTTTTCGCGTCAAGCGATCGCGTTTTTCAATAGTTTGTTTTAGTATCACGGAACCTTTTTTCGTTATGTCGGTTTCAATGGTATAGATGTCGCCCCCGACATTTACGTTGTCGATTACAGCCTGCTCATGGGTATACTCACTGACCACATTTTCGTTGAAAAAAGCAAAGGTACGTTTATCCGGCGTGGCGGTGAGGCCTATAAGAAAGGCATCGAAATAGTCTAGCACCTGCTGCCAGATATTATAAATGGAGCGATGGCATTCATCAATAATGATAAAATCGAAGAATTCGATGGGGTACTTTTCATTATATGTCACTTCTTTAGGACGGCCAACCAACTGAACCTCATTGAGCGATGTTTCCTCAAGACTCTCATCCAGTTCCTCGCCACGTAATATGGAATACATGCGCTGGATAGTGCTGATGCATACATGGCTATCCTGCGGTATATATGAAGAATTGAGGCGGCGCACGTTGTAGATTTCAGGAAACAGGCGCACATCATCATTTGGTTTATACTTCCGGAATTCTTCCTCCGCCTGTTCACCCAGGTTTTTCGTGTCAACCAGAAACAGGACCCGCTTGTTCCTGGCAAAGCGTAGCAAACGGTAAACCGCAGTGATAGCTGTAAAAGTCTTACCGGCTCCAGTCGCCATCTGAATTAGAGCGCGGGGTTTGTTCTCGGAAAAAGACTGTTCCAGATTGATTATAGCGCGGGTTTGGCAGTCGCGAAATCCAGCAGCATCAAAAGGCGGCAGCTTTTTCAAATTATTGCGCAGGGTATCCGGTGCTTTTAACCATTTATACAGGGTTTCGGGCCGGTGGAAAGAAAACACCTGGCGTGAACGGGCTTTCTCGTCTGCGTAATCAGTAAAACGCGTAATGATATCGGTAGCCTCGTAGGCAAAGCGAATTGGCTGGGTACTATTTATCCATTTAAATTTGCTGGTGGCATAGCGTGCAGACTGTTCTTCAACAGTCGTGATTGTTTCCCCTTTTTCGCTTGCTTTTGCCTCGACAATACCAACCAAGGATTTCCCAACAAAAAGCGCATAGTCAACCGGGCCGGTGCTGGTCGGGTACTCCCTAACGGCGACACCCAAAGCAGCCAGCGGATTAAACTGCCGCATATCTTGAAGCAGCCAGCCGGCTTGTTTAAGTTTTATATCAATCACTTCTCTTGCTTTTGCTTCCGGTGTCATATTTGTCTTTCACTCCTCTCCAGCGTCCTGCCCGGGCTACCAGTTACAATACAAAATACAGCGTTCGCTGAAATTAATGCGTTATAATCCATAGCAAATTTCGGTAGCGGGCATGTAGATTCCTGCAGGATTATAATTATATCTGTATAATTTTAGAAAAAAGGAAGGAAGAAATTCCCGATGCTATATAATCGTACCAGAATGCTGTCTCACCAAAAATCAATTAACCATGCCGGATCAATAAAGGGAGTTTTGACTTTTTGTTGTTGGGGGTAGGCCAATGGGAAAACTCAGTTCGTTCAGGGATGTCATCGAAGATATGTTCTATAACGACATCTTCAACGCATTATCAGCATTTATTGAAGAAAACCCCAGCCGACTGGAAAGCAATTCATACCGCATCCACAGCCCGGATGAAGCCGCGTTATCTGATTTTAAAGTCCAATTTGTAGATATTACCGAATCCGAGGAAGATGGGGTTCTTTTTGACGTGGTGGTATCCGCAGAGGTCGAGATAGCGGAAACGGTCAGGAGAAACCGCGAGACTGACGGTATAGAGCAATGGTTTCGGGTTTCCTGCACCGCTGAATTAGAAGACGGAATTCGGGATTTTCGGATATCTGGCATACAAGTATATAGCAAAAGCAGGAGAAGTAAACAGAACAACCTGTCCGAATATTTAGTCCCCATTATTTATAAGGAGCACCTGGATAATGTCGCGGAGAAATTTCTGTCGAAATATTATCCAGAAGCGTTGATAGAGCCAATGCCCGTCCCCTCTCGTGAAGTCGCCAAAAGAATGGGGCTTGACGTTCAGGAAGTACATATTACAAAAACTTGTTCTGTTTTCGGGCAAGTGTACTTTTCCGACTGCGAAATACAGTATTTTGACGATGACGCCAGGGAATACAAGAATTTAGCGGTTAAAAGAGGGACAATCCTGGTTGACCCGAACGTGTTTTTTATGCGCAATGTGGGATCTATGAACAATACAATCATTCATGAGTGTGTTCACTGGGACCTCCACAAAAAGTTTTTTGAACTGGAAAAGCTGTATAACAAAGAAGCGCGGTCCATAAGCTGCCAGGTTCAGGAAGGCATAAGGCCGGAAAAGAACCGGACACCGCTGGACTGGATGGAATGGCAGGCCAACGCGTTAGCGCCGAGAATACTGATGCCTACAAGGCAGGCACGGCAAAAGATAGAAGAACTCATAGAGAAAAATAAGCGTGTGTTGCAGACCGATAACATAGCGGACATTATGGAATCCGTGGTTTTCGAATTATTCGATTTCTTCGAGGTGTCAAAGCAGGCCGCCAAAATCCGCATGATTGATCTGGGTTACACAGAGGCCATCGGAGTTTTCACTTATGTTGACGACCATTATATCTCCAATTATACTTTTGAGCGGTCCGCGCTGAAAAACAACCAGACTTTTACCATTGGGATGCAGGATGCCCTTGTTGAATATGCTCTGAACCCGGATTTTCGCCAATTGATTGACTCGGGTAAGTATGTCTATGTTGACGCCCACTTTTGCGTTAATGACACCAAGTATATCCGCCAAAACGAAAGCGGTTATGCGGAACTGACCGATTACGCGAGGCAGCACATTGATGAGTGCTGCCTAATTTTCGATATTAAGGCTCGCCGGAATGACAGATACGGCGCCAAGTACTATACGGAATGCGTGCTTTTTAGAAACATTGTATCCGATACGATAATTGAGGCGAAATACAGCAGCTCCCCTCAAAACCAGCGGACCGAGGCCAGGGCTGTTGAATTAAAGAAAATCAGCAACGAGGCCAAGCGAACGGCAAATATTATGCGCGGCCTCCCCGCCACCTTTTCTGATACTCTAGTGGCCCATATGGACCGATTGGAAATTACTGTGGAGAACTTGGAAGAGAAGTCGCTGGTAAATGCCAGGACGATACAGCGCATGAGAAACGATGAAAGATACCAGCCAAAGCTAGGAACGATAGTGGCGGTCTGCATAGGCCTGCAGCTAAACCCTGTGTTTAGCGCTGATATGATAAGGAAGTCCGGCAATACGTTCAGGGCCACCGAAGAACACATAATATATCAAATGCTGCTGAATTCGTACTACCAAAACTCCATTTATGAATGCAACGAGATCTTGCAGGCTAATAACTGCAAGCCGCTAACCAAAGAAGAATAAAAATTAAATTCCCGCCGGACATTTTTTGTCCGGTTTTCTATTGCCTAAAATAAAGGCTCCCTGTGGATGGCGATATCGTTTCGCGGCCCACAGGGGGCCTTTTTTGCTGTAAAAACGGACATTTCATGTCCGGGGCAAATGCGTTTCGGGGCCATATGATTAAACCGTGAGTCTAGACAAGCTTTAAGAAAGTGAGGTGAAAGAGATGCGAGACATCCGAAACGCTCGCGGCAAGCTGGTCTGCCGCCTGGATGAGAAAGCTGGCGTCGTAGAAATCGTCCACAAAGGTTGTAAGACGCTGATTTGTTTTAAACCAGATGGAAAAGCAGAAATCATAAATACAGAAGCAGCATAACCGCAAAACACAAGTCAATAACGAGAATCCGCAGAACCGCGAGACGGGCAGGACGACACCAACCACTGGTGTTGCCGCCCGTCTCGTTTTGTTTCTACGGATTTGAGACATCGGCCCCCTGCGGATTTTCAAGCCAACTTTTGAAAATCGAAGGAGGAAAAAGATGTTAATAAATTACAAAGATGCCGATGGCAAAATCATCGAATTGGAGGTTTCTGACGAAGTCGGTACCTTCTATCTCAGTTCCGTAGAAGAAGAAAAACGTAATGAACGGCGGGAAACCCGCCGCCACACTTCCCTCGAGAGTTTCACCTATGAGGACAAGCGGTTCTTCGACGATGGAATGGACTTGCTTGCCGATCTTATAGCTTCGGAAACTGTTAGCCGCACTATGTCCCACCTCACCGAGCGACAGCAGTACCTTATCCGCAAAACCTGTCTGGAAGGTTGGAAATACACAGAACTTGCCTCACTGGAAGGCGTGGACGAGTCCGCTATACGTCACGCCGTAAACCGAGCTAAAGACAAACTTAAAAAATATCTGTCATAGACCGTCCGATTTGCTTTCCGCAGGTGGCATAAGACAGAAGGCACAAGAATCAGCCTTCGGAAAGGCAAGGTGATCCAAATGAAGCACACGCTTAGGATCAGTGTTTCAAAGGAACCGCAGGGTGGTGGAATAGTTGGCTGTCGCCATGTCACCGTGCGCGAGAGACTGCTGCGTCTCCTGCTGGGTGACAAGCAAAGGCTGACGGTCATTGTCCCTGGCGACAGCGTGAGAGCGCTTTCAATTATTGAGGAGGGAGGTGAGGGCCATGAGCAAAACCAAGCTGTTGCTGGATGTAGCGGCTAATCTGAGTAATCTGGCAGACAGCATTTTGGCAGTTGCAGAGGCAGTGGCGGATGGTGAGCCTAGCGGGGCTTTGAAGCCGGAAACACCAACTGTCAATAAGGAAGAAAAGTCTGAAACCAAAGCGGTCACGCTTGAGCAAGTCCGGGCTGTGCTGGCTGCGAAAAGCCATGACGGCTTTACCGCTGAGGTCCGAGC
>NZ_DCEA01000003.1:31514-131910 GCF_002316705.1 Syntrophomonas sp. UBA1041 | reverse complement strand
TCACCCGCGAGGAATTCTGTGAGCTGGCGCTTTTGCTCTATGAAAAGACCACGGATAAAACGCCCGCGCCGGTTTCACCCAATCCGTTTACCGACACGACAAACCCGCGGATATTGAAAGCCTTCGCGCTGGGCATCACGCAGGGCACATCAGCCACCACCTTTACTCCAAACAAACTGATCAACCGGCAGGAGTGCGCCACCATGCTGTTCAGGACGATCAAGGCCATCGCCCCGAGCGCGGATTACTCCATCGCGGGCGTGCCCGACTTCCCCGACCAAAAGGATATCGACTCCTGGGCGGCGGAGAGTACGAAATACATGTCGAAGCTGGGCATTATCAAGGGCGACGACAAAGGTTACTTTATGCCGAAAGCGACCACTACGGGACAGGAGGCTTCCGGCTACGGCACGGCCACAAGGGAAGCGGCGCTCCTTATGAGCGTACGGACTTATGACGCTATTTAAACCTTCAGAAAGGAGAGATCTTTAATATGGGATTAAAGATAAAATTGCTGTCCGTCCTACTGGCGGTATGTCTCGTGGGTGTTTACGCCCCCGCAACCGCATGGGCGGGGGATGGCGACGTCTGCGAGATCGGCGGTAAAGGCTACGCTACGCTGGATCTGGCGCTAGCCGCGGTGCAAAACGAACAAACCATTAAGCTGCTGCAAGACATCGACTACACAGACGGTATTGAAATCATGAATAAAGACATCACCTTTGACGTGAACGGATATACGCTGGATCTTGTGAATACCGCGGGATATGGACTCCGGGTCGACGACGGCATCGTTGACCTGACTGACACTTCCCCGGGCGGCGGCGAATTTAGCGTCACCGGCTCCACTTTCGGCGTGGTCGCCTTATACGGCACCGCCTCTGTCACCAACGCTACGGCTACCGGACCCGGCGGCTACGGAGCCATCGCGTTAGACGGCGGAGACATTGAGATATCCGGCAATGTCCAGGGCGTCACGGTGGGCGCTTCAGCCCAGGACGCAGGCAGCAGCATTTACATCGGCGGTGGTGTCACGGCAGGCGCCGGTATCGGCGCGGCCGCGGCGGATCAGGGAACCGTCACCGTTGACGGCGGAATTTCAGCCGCAACGTATATCAGGATCGGCGCTGTATCCAAAGCCCAGGGAGAACACACCGGAACCGAAGGCGGCTACTTCGTTTACACCGACCAAGCCAGTTCCGGCAGCACCGTACGGGTTAAGAACACCACCCCGCCGTCGGGTGGCGATGTCTGCGAGATCGGCGGTACAGGCTACGCTACGCTGGATCTGGCGCTGGCCGCGGTTCAGGATGGGGAAAGCGCGACCATTAAGCTGCTGCAAGACATCGACTACACAGGCGGTATTGAAATCGTGAATAAAGACATCACCTTTGACCTGAACGGGTATACGCTTGATGTGGTCAATACTGCAGGTATAGGGCTGCGGGTGGATACGGGCAGCGTTGACCTGACAGATACTTCACCGGGCGGGGATGGCGAATTCAACGTCACCGGGACTACTAACGGTGTGTATGTGGTCCGCGGCGAGGCCACGGTATCCGGCGCCACGGCGACTACAGGAACGGGCGCCTTCGCCGTCGGTTCATCCGCGGCTATCGTGATAACGGACGACGTGCAGGGTGAAACAAACGGCGTCTGCGCTGGCGGAAGCGGAAGCAGCGTCACAGTCAGCGGCAATGTCCAGTCAGACCAGACAGGCGCACGTGTTTATGACGGCGGAACGGTGACCGTCAACGGACAGATGACGGCAGAGGTATTCTATGTCATTGCCGGAAGCGCCACCGAACCCGTTTACTTATCGGAAAGTGATTACCAGCTTGACCTCGCAAACCCGGGCTATTACCTCTACACAGGCAGCGGCGCAGAAAAGGCCTGGGTCAAAATTCCCATTTTGGCGGACATCCCTCATGACGGAAATTCGGGAATCACAAATCAGACGCAGGGAGCACACGGCAGCAGACAGGTTACCCTGACCGTGACGGTGCAGAATGAGGCGGGAGACCCCCTGACCGGCATCGGTCCGGAGTATTTTGAAGTAACCATAAACGGCGAGCACCAGTGGTTTGACACCAGTTCCCTGCTCTCAGGCTTTACCGACAATGGAGACGGGACCTATACGGTGGTCTTTACGGGAGCCGCCGACAGCGCGGGATATCCCTTCATGTACCTGAAGGTGAAAGGCGTGATCATTGAGTACGGCCCGACAGCTGTCACGACTCCGGGGCCGACGGATGACTATGTCTGCGAAATCGTCGGCGGAGATCAGCATAACACGCTGGACGAGGCGTTGGACGCCGCGTTCAGCGGAGATATCATCAGGCTGCTCCAGGATATTGATTATGAGGGCGGCCTTGTTATTAACAGCAAAATCATAACCCTGGACGTGAACGGCTATACTTTGAATGTGGTTAATGACGAGACTGGAGGAAACGGACTGGTCGTGGAAAATCACGGCAGCGTTGATCTGGCGGACACTTCTGCGGAGGGTGGCGGAGAATTCAATGTCACCGGCAAAACATACGGGGTCAAGGCCGATTTGTCTTCGGTCACCGTTACAAGCGTAACAGCAACAGGCCCCGGAAGCATCGGCATTTTTGCCAATAACAGCAGCAGCGTCAATACAGAAAGCGTCCGTGGTGTGCAGTTTGCCGCCTATGCCTGCGCAGACAGCTTTATCGAGGTTGAAGGCGATGTAACGGCCGTTGCATCCAACGGCAAAGGCGTATATGCAGACGATAAAAGCGAGATCTGCGTTTCAGGCAATGTAACAGCGACCGGCGGCGCCGCAAGCATCGGTGCGCATGCCATCAGAAGCAGTGCGATTACCGTTGATGGTATTATTACGGCAACGACTTATATCAAGATCGGCGACGTACCTGTACTTCAGGAAGATTATACGGGCATTGACGGCAGCTATTATGTTTATACCGATGCGGCAAGTCCCGGCAACACCGTCCGGGTCAGGATCCCTCCGCCTGCCATCATCACTGAAAGTCTGCCGAACGGCAAGGCAGGTATAGCCTACAGCCACGCCGTTACAGCAACAGGCGGAGGCCCCATCGCCTTCTCGCTGTTGAATGGAAGCCTGCCTGGAGGGCTGAGCCTTGACCCTGTCACCGGATTTATCTCCGGTACACCTGACTCTACCGCTACATTTACCTTTACTGTCAGGGCTGAGAACAGCGCCGGAGTGTTCGATAAGGAGTTCACAATTACGATAACCGCAGCTTCCTCGGGTGGCGGCAGTGGCAGCAGTCCGTTAACCCCGGCAACGCCGACATATCATGCGGATGTAAAAGCAGAAAATAACGCTGCAACGACAATCCCTGTCGCGGTTAACAAGGATACTAGAACCGCATTTATAGATGCGGGCTCGCAGAATCTCACTCAAAACAGAACTGTCGTCACGGTCCCTTCTATTCCCGATGTTGACACTTATACTTTTGGCATACCGGTACCCGACTTATCAACAGCGGTCGAACATGGTACACTAACACTTAATACCGACACGGGCAGTGTCACCGTCCCGTCCAATATGCTTACAGGCGTGGCGGGAGTCAGCGGAAGCAAAGCTGACATCACTATCGGTCAGGGCGACAAGAACGCCCTATCAGACCATGTGAAAGCCTTAATCGGCGATAAGCCGCTCATCTCGCTCACGCTGTCCATCGATGGAAAGCAGACCGATTGGAGCAATCCCGTTGCGCCTGTAACTGTGAGCATACCCTATGCGCCCACGGCGGCGGAGCTTGCTAACCCCGAAAGCATCGTCGTGTGGTACATCGACGGCAGTGGAAACGTAGTCACCATCCCCAACGGACGCTACGATGCGGCGACGGGAACGGTGAGCTTCTTCACCACCCATTTCAGCGATTACGCTGTGGCGTATAACAAGGTAAACTTCAAAGACGTTGCAAGCGGCGCGTGGTATGCTGACGCTGTTTTCTTCATCGCGGCGAGAGAAATCACAGGCGGCACAGGAGATGGCACTACATACAGCCCCGAAGCCAAGCTCACGCGCGGAGAATTCATCGTCATGATGATGAGAGCCTATGGCATCGCTCCCGACGCGAACCCGACCGACAACTTCTCTGACGCGGGCAGCACATATTACACCGGCTACCTTGCGGCGGCAAAGCGGCTGGGCATAACCGCAGGCGTAGGAAACAATATGTATGCTCCGGGCAAAGAAATCACTCGTCAAGAGATGTTCACCCTACTGTATAACGCGCTGAAAGTCATCGTTCAACTCCCGCAGGGTGACCCCGGCAAGACGCTCTCAGACTTCACCGATGCCGGTCAGATTGATCCCTGGGCAAAGGAGGCGATGAAGCTGTTGGTCGAATCCGGAACGGTATCCGGCAGCAATGGCAAGCTCACGCCGACAGGCACAACCACCCGCGCTGAAATGGCGCAAGTACTGTATAATCTGCTGGGGATATAAGCTAAAAATAGGTAAGCTGTAAAAAGCAGAAAACCAGTCATAAAAATCGTGACTGGCTTCCTGCTTTTTTCGTTGCCCCGTACCGGTTATCCCCTCGGTTCAGTCATTGTACCTGTGGGTGACACTTGTGTTCCGGTATGTTATTGACGGCTTAACTGCTGGTAGATGATAGCGGCCAGGCCCAGTGAGCCCTGGCGGCTGATGGTTTTGGCGTATTCTTCGTCCAACATGGATTCAAAGGTCTCGGTGGCCATACCGCGGGCGATGAAATCACTGCGCGGGATGCTGGCCCGCATAGCTGACAGCAACCGGTATACAAAAACGCTCTCCAGCTCCTCGCAGGCCTGGCGTAATTTTTTATCCTCTTTACTCTGCATGGCTTCCTGCAATACCCGGTTGAACTTGCCGGCCTGCTGCTGTTCGCGGCTGGCCTGAACCCCGGACATATTGACGGGATTGCCGATGCCTATGGCGTTAACCGCACTCATTCGGGATCAGCCTCCTCTTTAGCGGCGCAGATTGGTAGTGGTCTGCAGCATTTCGTCCACCGACTGAACCACCTTGGAGTTAATTTCATAGGCGCGCTGAGCGGTGATCAGACCCACCATCTCCTCCACGATCTGTACATTGGAAGACTCCAGGTATCCGGACTCCAGGGTGATGGTGCTGTCCGCTTCGGGGTCCCAGTCCACCGCTTCACCGGCGGTGTCGGTGGCCCGATAGAGATTGCCCCCTAATTTCTCCAGACCGGAAGGGTTCATGAAGGTGACCAGTTCCAACTGGCCGGCCTCCTGGATTTCATCCGAACCTGAAACCTTATAAGTCACCCGGCCGTCCTTTTCAACCAGGATATCATAGGCGCCCGCTTCCAGCGCATCCACCCCCGCAACCAGGTTGCCGCCGCTGGTCACCAGATTGCCCTCCGCATCCAGTTTGAAAGAGCCATCCCGGGTATAGAGCTCTTGATCTCCAGGGCCGTAAACGCGGAAATAGGCATTACCACCGGAAATGGCTACATCAAGGGGATTGCCCGTGGGCTGCAGGTTGCCCTGACCGGTCATGATATCGATGGCGGACGGTCGAACCCCCAGGCCTACAGACACCCCCACCGGCTCGATCAGTTCATCGCTTACTGTGGGGCGTTTAATAGTCTGGTAGAGCAGATCCTGAAACTCCACCCGTTGCCGCTTGTATCCGGTAGTGTTCACGTTGGCGATGTTGTGCGCCAGGGTGTCCACATTGAGCTGCTGGGCATGCATGCCCGTGCTGGCAGTGTAGAGGGACCTCATCATAGCGGGTTTCCTCCTTAGAATAATTCGTTTTTGATCATAGCTTGAGGAATTGCACCTCGGTCGATCGGTGCAAGGTGGGCCCCTCGGCGAGTCCAGCCCACAACGCAATAAAAAGTTATTCCATTTCTATATCGTAAAACAGCTGCATAAACTTTAACGATAATTTGTCCACCAAAGGGTCTTAATGTAGCAACTTTTTTCCTCTATTTTCATATATTAAAGCACATACAGTTTTCGAGGTGTGATTCATGATAAAAATATCCGACTTGCGAACCCGAGATGTAATCAATATAGTAGACGGGAAGAAACTGGGCAACATCATAGATATAGATTTAGACTTGGAGAACGGCCGTGTCCTGGGTTTGGTCATGCCCGGGCACAGCCGGGGCTTCAACATTTTCTCCCGCCGGGAAGAGGTGACTGTGCCCTGGCATAAGATTATCCGCATCGGCCGGGACGTCATTCTGGTGGAAGTTCCCGTGGCTAATGAGGTTGAGGGCTACCAGCGCCGCGATTATCGCATCGATGACGATCGCTATTAAGCCTCAATAATATCAAGTTGAATTATCGGCCCCTTTTGGCGATAATAAGGGCAGCACCTGAACTAGAAAGGCCTAAGGGGGAAGATAATTTGAGATGCCCCTATTGCCAGGAGTTTGAGAGCCGGGTGGTGGATTCCCGGGCCAGTGACGACGGCGCCTCCATACGCCGGAGGCGGGAGTGCAACGCCTGCAAGCGCAGATTCACAACTTATGAGAGAATCGAAGAGAGACCTCTGGTGGTGGTAAAAAAGGACGGCAGCCGCGAGCAATTCAACCGTGATAAGCTGCTGGCCGGCATCACCCGGGCCTGTGAAAAGAGACCGGTCAGCATGGAGGATATTGAAAACCTGGTGGCCGGTTTGGAGCGCGAATTGCGCGATGAATATGAACGTGAAGTGAGCAGTCAGGTGATTGGGGAGAAGGTTATGAAGCGTCTGCAGGCCCTGGATGAAGTGGCCTATGTGCGCTTTGCCTCAGTCTACCGACAATTTGCCGATCTCAACAGCTTCATTAAAACCATCGAACAGCTGAAAAAACAGTAGGACATGAGACACATGGGGACGTCGGACACATGTGTCCGTCTGTGTCCGCGGGCGTCATCGGTTGAGGTAGGCGGTGAGGGCTTCCACTACCATAGCCGGCGGGAAGCTCTTTTCTTCCACCCGGGTGGAGGCACGGCCGTAAAGATACATGAAGTCTTCATAAGGCCCGGTCTCGCGGTGGCCCTGCTCCAGATCGGGAATATCTTTTAACCAGCGCCGGGCTGAGGAGCGGGGCAGGTGAAAAACGAAACGGTAGTTGCCTAGAGCTATAATAAACTCGAAAAGCGAGTAATATTCGGGTTCAACCGATTGCACAAAACATTTGGGACAGTGATGTCCCTTTTTTAAATATTCCACAAAGGAAAAGCCTGCGCTGCGGGCCGAGTCTTTGCAGTCTTCACACAGCCAGATGCGGGTGCGGTCCGGCCCCATGAGGTAGCGCACCTGAATAAGATCCGGATTTTCCCGGTAGAGCTTTTTTATCACCCGGTTCTTCAGGGAATACAGTTCCTGGCTTTGCTCTGGATAACGTTTGGCATAATGGTTAAGATGAAATAAGTAAAACGATATGCGCAGGACTTCCTCGCCGGGCAGGCCCGCTATGCTGGCCAGAAAACGGTCGTAATGGTGGACGGCCTTTAGCACTTTGCTGAACCGGGCCTTATTGAGGCCCCGGCCCCCCAGGAGGGATTTTTTATCTTGCAGGTCGGCCAGTGACGAATAAATATCGACCGCTTCCAGATCCTTCTCAGCAAACAGATAGCTTAGGCCCCCGTTGGCGTTGCGTAAGACCTGTGAGACCTGCAGATAGCCATATTCCATCAATTCGTGAACCTGGCGGTTGTTAAGCTGGTAGCGTCGGGCCACCTGGCTGATGGTCAGCAAGTTGGGCACCTTCCTTGCTTACTGATATTGCTTCCGGCCATCCGGATTCAGAAATCCAAATAAACCAAAAACCATTGAGATAAAGCGCTGCAATCTGAGCAAAACTGTATTGTTTTCAAGGGGGGATCCCGGCCCTGAGGTTCAAATCCGCAGAGATCAAACCGCTGATCCGGCCAGGATGCAGACTATTCAAGACAACTCCATAATCCGGATGGAGAAGCAGCCCTTATCTTAATTATCCGGAGCCGTGCCGGGTTCGCCTTCAGCTTGCTCAGGAACGGGCTCCAAGAGCCTCAAGGCCTCGGTTTCCCATTCCTGCGGCACTTTTATCACGGTTTCCGCATAAGGTCCTACCGACAGCGGAATCTGCGAAATGGCATTGCGTTCGATTCGATAAGGTATTTCCTGTGATCTTAACAGGCTTTCAATTATAATGTCATCAGGAGGAAAGACTCGTACTAGAGTAACCCAAACCATAGTCTGGTCGCGACTGCCCCCGCTGCCTTCAGGGGTCGGGGGAACGGAGTGACTGCTCATTACAACCCACCTCCTTAACCATATTGTACGCGAAAGAAAGAGGTTGAACAAATGAACCGCTGGACCTGGCAACAATTACATGGTCTCGAGTATATAACCGTGCCGTCCTGGCAGGAAAAAGGCGCGCAAGTGGTCTTTACCGCCCGCACCGGAGGCTTGAGCAGCCAGCCTTGCCACAGTTTAAACCTGGCCCTGCATGTGGGCGACGACCCCGAAAAGGTAGTGCATAACCGGCAGCTGCTGATGCAGCTTTTTGGCTTGGGGCTGGAGGATATGGTGTCCTGCCAGCAGATCCATGGCAGCGAAGTGGGTATAGTATCCCGCAAAGACCGCAGCAGCGGGGCTTACAGTGATCAGACCGCACTTTGCGGCTGGGATGGGATGATTACCGACCAGACCGATCTGGCTCTGGCCACTTTTTATGCCGATTGCATCCCATTATTCTTTTTTGATCCGGCCCGGCGGGTTATAGCCGTATCCCACAGCGGCTGGAAAGGTACTTACCTGCAGATTGCAGCCAAAACCGTACAGGCCATGGTCAAGACCATGGGCTCTGTTCCGGGGGATATACAGGCCTTTATCGGCCCCGGCATCGGCGCTTGCTGTTATCGCGTTCAGCCTGATCTGGTGCAGAAAGTAAAGGATAGATTTCGCGATTTTAGTGATATAATTTATGAGGATGAACACGGCTATACCTGGGATCTAAAAGCCACCAACGAGCAGATCCTGATGCTTGCCGGCATTCCCTGGGACAACATCATCACCTGCCCGTTGTGTACCGCCTGCTACCCGGAGCGCTTTTTTTCCTACCGCCGCGATCAGGGACAAACCGGACGCATGGGCGCGGCTATAGCTCTCAGGAAATAAGGAGAAGAAATGCAGAACACCAAGATACTGGTAGTCGATGACGAAACCTATATCGTTGAGCTGGTCAAGTTTAACCTGGAAAAAGAAGGATACAAAGTGGTTGTGGCCTATGACGGCCTCAGCGCCTTGCAGAAGGTCAAGAGCGAGATGCCCGACCTGATTATCCTGGATATCATGCTCCCCAAAATCGACGGGTTGGAGGTATGCCGTACTTTGAAACTCAACCCGGAGTACAACAGCATTCCCATCATAATGCTCACCGCCAAAGGCGAGGAATTCGACACCGTTTTGGGACTGGAGATGGGCGCTGACGATTATATCAAAAAGCCTTTCAGCCCCCGGGAGATGATAGCCCGGGTCAAGGCCAGGCTGCGCGCTTTGAAAATTCTGCAGGCCGAGAAGGCCATGGGCAAAAAGGTATATGTGTATAAAGATCTCCTGGTAATCCCCGAAAAGTATGAAGCCTTTATCGGTGAGAAGAAGCTGGAACTGACCCCCAAGGAATTTGAGTTACTGGGCCTGATGATCTCCAATCAAGGCAAGGTGTTTACCCGCGAAGCCTTGCTGGAAAAGGTCTGGGGCTATGAGTACTCTGGTGATACCAGAACGGTGGATGTTCACATTCGCCACCTGCGCCAGAAGCTCAGCGACGACTCGGCTTATCCGGATTATATTGAAACCGTCCGCGGAGTAGGTTATCGTTTTACTGAAGATAAATCGGTGATTTAGAGGTATTAAACATGGTTACATTACTGGATCAGCCTAAAATGCAAGCTATATTGACCAGCCTGGTCGAAGGCGTGATCATATTTGACCTGGACGGCCGGGTGATAGTGGCCAATCATGTCGCCGAGAGAATCTTTCGCACCGCCAGGGGCACCCTGGTAGGCAAGACCATGGAAACCATCAGCCCCAATAATGGCGAGTTGGTGGCCATGGTTGACGAAGCCCTGTTGGGGGGCAAAGAAACTTTTACTGAGACCATGCTGGGAACCCATAATCAGGTGTACCGGGTTCTGGTTCGGCCCATCAAGGACGAGCAAGGCCAGCTGGAAGGCACCGTAGTGGTTTTCCACGATATCACCGACATTCGTAATTTTGCCCAGGTCAGGTCCGAGTTTGCCGGCAACGTTTCCCACGAGCTGCGCACCCCTTTAACCTCCATCAAGGGTTTTGTAGAGACTCTTCTGGACGGAGCCATGGGCAATTCCGACACCTGCCGGCGCTTCTTGACCATCATCGACACCGAGACCGATCGTCTGAGCAGACTGATTGAGGATCTCTTGACCCTTTCTTCCATTGAATCCAAAGAAAAGCTGATTCAGCCCAAGCCGGTCGGCTTGGCCCGCTCTATCCGCTCGGTGATCAATATGCTGGGGCCGCAGATCAGTGAAAAGGATTTGATGGTTAAATTCATCTACCCGCCGGCCATGCCTGATGTGCATGCCGATGAAGACCTCCTGGGCCAGGTTTTGATCAATCTTTTGGATAATGCCATAAAATACACCCCTATCGGGGGAGTCGTGATCATTCGCTGCAAACAGCGGGAAAGCCGTATTATAATTACTGTGACCGACACCGGGGTGGGGATACCCGAGGACAGCATTTCCCGGGTGTTCGAGCGTTTTTACCGGGTGGACAAGGCTCGCACCCGCAGTCAGGGGGGCACCGGTTTAGGGCTTTCCATTGTCAAGCATATCGTGGAATCACATGGCGGGCAGGTGTTTGTCAAGAGTGAAGTGGGCAAAGGCTCCACTTTTGGAGTTTGTTTTCTGACTGTTTAGAGTCCCGGGAACCGGGAAGCAGGGAGTTGCGATTCATTGGGCATAGTCGAAAATCTACATAATATACAGCAAAAGATTGCAGCCGCCGCCCGGCGTTGCGGCCGCGACCCCCAGGAAGTCACCTTGATTGCGGTCAGCAAAACCGTAGGCTTAAAAGCCGTAGAGCAGGCCATGGCCCTGGGGCTGACCCATTTTGGCGAGAACCGGGCCCAGGAGCTGAAGCAAAAGCAGGGGCATTTCCCCGAAGCCCGTTGGCATATGATCGGCCGTTTGCAGACCAATAAAGTCAAGGACGTGGTCGGCACGGCGGCTTTGGTCCATTCCCTGGACCGCTGGTCTCTGGCCGAAGAGTTGGATAAAAGAGGCGGGTTGATGGGAATAGAGGTTCCGGCCTTGCTGCAGGTCAGTTTGGCCGGTGAAGCTCAGAAGACCGGGGTATTAGTTCCCGATATCGAAGAATTCTTGCAGTCGGTGGGGCAGTTGAAGTGGCTGAGGATAAAGGGTTTGATGACCATGGCTCCTCTTTCGGAAGATTCCGAAGAATCTCGGCCAATATTTAAAGAATTGCACGAAATTTATCGATGCTATAAGCGTAGGACTTGCCAGAATGTGGAGATGAGGCACCTTTCCATGGGGATGTCGCAGGATTTTGAAAGCGCCATAGAGGAAGGGGCTACCATGATTCGGGTAGGTACCGCGTTGTTTGGGGAGCAAAATCGTTAGTGAGCAAAGGGACAAGGAGGTAAGTAGAATGGGTAAACTTAACAAATTATGGAATTGGCTTGGTTTAGAAGCGGAGGAAGTCCAGGAGGAAGTCATCGATATGCCGGCAGTTCCCGAAGAAAACATGCGTAGTATTTCCAATGTGGTCAGCATACACTCCAATAAGACCATGAAAGTGGTGGTCTGCGAACCGGAAAGCTTCGATGAGGTGCAGATTCTGGCCGATCATCTGAAAAACCGCAAACAGGTAATCATGAACTTTGAAAATACCCCTAAAGAATTATCGCAGCGCATTCTTGACTTTGTAAGCGGCACCACCTATGCCTTGGACGGCAACAGCCAGCAGCTGGGCCAGCATGTGTTTATCTTCACCCCCAGCAATGTGGAGATTGCCAGGGACGCCCGGTCAATAATGCGCAAACATGGTTTAGGCAATATCTTCGGGGGTGATAAATAGTGCCCCAAAGACTGGCAGTTATCGGTTGCGGCAAAATGGCTTACGCCATACTCAAAGGACTTGACCGGCAGGCTTTTGCGGCAGTTTATTGCAATGATATCAACCCGGCCCGCAGCGCTTTGTTCGAGGCCGAGTTCGGAGCCGCGGCCTGCGCATTGTGCGAATCCATAGAGGCGGCCGATGTGATCATCCTGGCGGTCAAACCCCAACAGCTCGAGCAGGTCATGAAGGACAGCCTGGGAACCTGGAGTTCGGGTAAACTGTTGATCTCGGTTTTGGCCGGGGTCAAGACCGAAACCCTGGAAAAGGCCAGCGGCTGTAAAACCGCAGTCATCCGGGTCATGCCCAATACCCCCTGCTTAATCGGCCAAGGGGTATCGGCCCTGTGTGCGGGCAAGCTGGCTACGCCGGTGCAGATGCAGATCGCCCGGGATATTTTTGCCCAGTTGGGTGCGGCGGTAACTGTTGAAGAAAAACTGATGGACGCTGTCACCGCAGTCTCAGGAAGCGGCCCGGCCTATGTGTTTTTAGCGGTTGAAGCCATGATTAACGCCGCGGTGAATGTCGGCCTGGATGCGCCCCTGGCCCGGGAACTGGTGCTTGCGACCTTTAAAGGCAGCGTGGCCATGCTGGAGTCTGAAAGCCTGCATCCGGCTATACTGAGAGAACAGGTGTGTTCTCCTGCCGGCACCACCATCGCCGGGGTCAGGCAGCTGGAAGCCAACGGCCTGCGCAAGGCTTTCTTCGACGCCATTGAAAAAGCCTACCAGCGCTCCATAGAGCTGGGCAGACAATAAAAGACGGGAGAGAAAGAATTGAGCGGCTTATTAATCCAAATCGTCAATATCGCCTTCAGCGTATTAATCTGGATGGTGATTATACGCTGTCTGCTGTCATTTATACCCCATAATCCTTACCAGTCCATCATCCGTTTTGTGTACGAGGTCACCGAACCGATCATGGCCCCCTTCCGGCGCCTGGTGCCGATGCTGGGCGGGCTGGATCTTTCACCCATCGTGGTGGTTTTAGCTCTGGAAGTGGTGCGCTGGGCGGTTATCCGGGTCATATTGATGATATTCAGATTCTAACCGCCTGATCTAATAACTACGAATCATAAGAGCCGGTATCTGCCGGTCATTTGGTCATTTATCAAAGGAGTTGTCTTTTAAACTATGCGAGAATTAGAACTCCTGGCCCCAGCCGGAAAATGGGAAGTATTAGAGGCTGTGGCTGAGGCCGGGGCTGATGCGGTATACTGCGGAGACAAGCGCTTCAATATGCGCATGCTCAAACCCGGTATGAATTTCACCCCTGAGGAACTTCAGGATGCGGCCGCCTATCTGCATCAGCAGGACAAGAAATTATACATCACCGTAAACAACCTCTACTATGACCGCGAACTGAGCGAACTGCGCGGCTATCTGGATTTTGTGCAGGATATCGGGGCTGACGGCATGATCGTGCAGGATATGGCAGTGGTGGCTTTGGCCCAGGAAATGGGCCTGACCGTGCCCTTGCATGCCAGTGTACAGATGGGCGTCGGCAATCTGGCCGCAGTGCAGTTTTTGGAAGAGCAGGGTTTCACTCGGGCTATATTGTCCAAAAACCTCTCTCTGGCCGAAATAAAAAGCATTCACCAGAACTGCAGACTTTCCCTGGAATTCTTCGCCCACGGCGATCTGTGCATAGCCCATACCGGACAATGCTATATGAGCAGCTATCTTAGCGGCGCCAGCGGCAACCGGGGCCGCTGCATCAAACCCTGCCGCTGGGCCTACCGCCTCACCGGCGCAGCTGCCGACCCGAAAGAATTCAGCTACCACTTGGCCCACCATGACCTGTGTGTATATCCTTACCTGCGCGAATTAGCCCGGTCCGGGGTGCGCTCCTTTAAGATCGAAGGGCGCATGCGTGAAGCCGGGTATTTGACCAGCATTATTTCAGTTTACCGCCAGGCCCTGGACCGCATCATGAGCGATCCTGAAGCCGCCCCGGATCCGGAAGACCATCAATTGCTTATCAACCACCGGCAGCGCGATTTCACCCTGGGCAATCTCCTGGAGCGTCCCGGTCGGGAAGCGATCGGGCTGGATGGTTCGCGGGAGCCCTTTTTCCCCACCGAGGCCCGGCCTTTGTTGAGCCTTAAAGCTGAAGACTATCAGCCCCAAACGGTGCTTGCGCCCTGCCAGACGCAACTGCGGGTTAAAATAGGTTCTCTGGATCAAATGCGCGGACTGCTGGGCAGCGGGGTCAAAGAACTGATAATAGGAACGGAAAAGATGCGTCAGGAGGGCTCCAATTGGACCCGGCAACAACTCAAGACGGCCTTCGACCTGGCTGCAGCGGAGGATATCGGACTTTTTGCGGAAACCCCCCGCATCATCACCCAGGATAACCTGGACCCGCTGCGGAAAAATCTAAAAGCCTGGAGTCAATTTCCCTGGCAGGGGGTCATCGCTAATGAATACGGGGCATGGAAGCTGGCCGGAGAGATGGATATGGCGGTGGAAGCCGGGTATGGCCTGAATGTCGCCAATTACGAAACCGCCCATTGGTTGTTGAACCAGGGGGCCGCACTCGTCACCGCCTCGCTGGAAACCGACCGGGACAGCCTCCGGGCATTGGCTGCCCTGGGCGAAAAACTGGAGGTTCTGGTGCAGGGGCCGTTGTGCGGCATGATCACCGACTACTGCCCGGCCCGTTCCTGGAGCGATGATAGCGCGGCCGACTGCAAGATTCACTGCTTAAAGACCGGCTACGCTCTGATGGACTGCTACGAACAGGCATTTAAGATCAGAACCGACTGGCAATGCCGCAACCATATTTATTTCCCCTATGATCTGGCCTTGTTCAACCACCTGCCGGGTATGGCGGCGGCCGGCATTAAACGCTTCCGTATTGACGGGCAATTCTATCATCCTCAGCTGTTGCGGGAGGTGGTAGAAATCTATCAACAGGCCATAGCTGACATGGCGCAGGGAAAGCGGCTAGAACAGCCTTCCTACCTGCAGCTTATAGAGCTGTTCCCGGATGGACTGACCGCCCGGCGCCTGTAGCGCCGCCTCACACCAGCGCGCAAGCGGGGATGGTTCTTGACTCGCGCCAAAATAAATAAGTATGAGTATAAAATGAGGAGATGTTGAAACCCCGGGTATTCCACGGGGGTTGCACCAAATAGAAAAGGAGGGCTGCCTAATGATGACGTCCATGGAGATACGCAGTCAGCAGTTCAACCGCAGCATGCGTGGCTTCAAGGAGGAGGAAGTGCGCAATTTCCTGGCCCTGGTGGCGCAGGACTATGAGAAGTTGTTCCATGAAAACGCCACCCTGCGCGATCAAATTCAGCGGTTGGAATTTGAGATCAGCAAATACCGCAAGATGGAAGAGACCATGAACAACAGCCTCATTCTGGCACAGCAGACCGCCGAAGAATTAAAACAGAACGCTCACCGTGAAGCGGCCCTGATGCTGAGTGAATCCAAACAGAAAATTTCCGAGATGCTCAACATATACCAGGATGTGATCAAGCGGCTCAATATTTACAGCGCTGAACTCAAAGCCCAGTTGGGCGGGCAGATGGAAATGCTGGACAAGAGCCAGAAGCGCTTTGAAGACCTGGCCGGCTTTTTCTACGGCAAAGACCTCAAAGAGATGATGGAGGGTCTGGAGGCTATCAAGATGGAGGTAATATAGGTTGCTCAATATAATTGAAACCCGGGAAGGCCTGCGCCTGGAGGTCCTGGTTCAGCCGCGCTCCTCCAGGAATCAGATCGTGGGTGAATTCGAGGGGGCTTTGAAAATAAAAATCACCGCACCACCAGTGGAAGGCGAAGCCAACCAGGCCTTGGTGGCTTTTTTATCCCAGCGGCTGAAGCTCTCCAAAAGCCAGGTGCACCTGGCCAAAGGGGAATCCTCCCGCCATAAAACCGTGGAGATCAAAGGCCTGAACAGAGAGCAGCTCCTGGCTAGATTGGGATTAGCTTAGGATTATCAGGGGCAGCCATCCATTAAGCCTCTCAAAATAATCACTTCAACTTTTGCTGTTTCAGGCAATTTTTCTCAGCCCAAAAACTGCTTGTCATCTTGGCGGTTAGCCGTTATAATCAAAACATAACAAACATGATAAACATTATCCACTTTAAGCAACAGGAGCAGAGAAAATGCAAATCACCAGACAGGCCGAATATGCCATTAAAATAATGCTGGAACTGGCCAAGAACCCGTCCGGGGAAGTGTTGGCCAGCAAGCTCATAGCCGATCGGCAGGGGATACCAGAGGATTTTCTCAAAAAAACCGTGCATCTGTTGTCGCTGCAAGGTCTGGTCGTTACTCAGCGTGGGGTGCAGGGCGGAGTGCGCCTGGGCAAACCCGCGGGCGAGATCACCATAGCGGACATCATCGCCGCGGTAGAAGGTCCCCTGGCCCTCAATGTCTGCCTGGAACCGGGTTATGATTGCCCCAATCAGCCGACCTGTCCGGTGCACCGGGTTCTGGCCAGAGGGCAGGCTGCGCTGCTTCGGGAACTCAACCGCGAATCCCTTTTAGATCTGTTAGCGGACAACCCGGAATAAAAAATTTTACTCTAATTGTGGATAATAGTACTCAACAAAATCTTTTATAGGAGGATGACAAGATGTTCTGTAATCAATGTGAGCAGACAGCTAAAGGCGGCTGTACCGTCAAAGGAGTATGCGGCAAAAGCCTTGATGTAGCAGCCTTGCAGGATCTGCTGGGGCATGCCCTGCAGAGCCTGGCGTCCGTGGTGGAAAAAGCCCGTCCCACGGGTATGGACCTGACCGAGGCGGATCGCCACTTCATGCCGGCCATGTTCAGCCTCTTGACAAATGTCACCTTTGACCCGGTGCAGATTACCGCCTCGATTACAACTACAGTGAAGCTGCGGGACGGTCTTACGAAAGAGCTTGAGGCCAAAGGCATCAGCCTGGATGGAGCCATAGCATTTGAGCCGGCTGCCACCTTGAGCGAGATGATCAAACAAGGCGAGGAAGCAGGGCTTATCATTGACCGCCAGGCTAATCCGGACATTCGCTCTCTACAGGAAATTCTGCTCTATGGACTGCGCGGGATTGCGGCCTATGCCTACCATGCACAGATCCTGGGACAGGAAAATCAGGAGATCTATGAGTTCATGACCAGGGCTCTGACCACACTGGGGCACAGCCAGATGGAACTGGGCGAATGGGTGCAATTAGTGCTGGAATGCGGACGCATCAACCTCCTGGCCATGGAGGCTCTGGACCGCGGTAATACCGAACATTTTGGCCATCCCACCCCGACTGAGGTGCCCTTGGGACACCAAGCCGGCAAATGCATTCTGGTCTCAGGCCATGACCTCAAGGATTTGGAGGATATCTTAAAGGCCACCGAAGGCAGCGGTATCCTGGTTTACACTCATGGTGAAATGCTGCCGGCTCACGGCTATCCGGGCCTGAAGAAGTACCGGCACCTGTACGGGCACTACGGAACCGCGTGGCAGCATCAGAAAAAAGAATTTGACCTGTTCCCGGGCCCCATCCTGATGACCACTAACTGTTTGCAGGAGCCTGCAGAAAGCTATAAAGGACGTATTTTCACCACCGGACCGGTAGGCTGGCCGGGGGTGGCTCATCTGCCCAACGGGGTATTCGGGGACATTATTAAAGCCGCTCAATCCGCACCTGGTTTTGCCGAAGATGAAGAGGGTAAGAAGGTTATGGTCGGTTTTGCCCGGCAGACGGTTCTGAGCGTAGCTGATCAGGTTCTGAAGGCAGTGGCTGACGGCAAACTGCGCCACGTCTTCCTGGTAGGGGGCTGTGACGGCTCCAAGGGGAAGCGCAGTTACTACACCGACTTTGTGGCCCAAACCCCGCCCGACACCCTGGTATTGACCCTGGGATGCGGCAAGTTTCGCTTCTTCGATCAGGAACTGGGCAGCATCGGCGGCATTCCGCGCCTGCTGGACGTAGGACAATGTAATGACGCCTATTCGGCCATACAAATCGCAGTTGCCCTGGCCGAGGCTCTGAACTGCGGGGTCAATGACCTGCCTCTTTCACTGGTGTTATCCTGGTATGAGCAAAAGGCGGTCTCGATACTGCTGACCCTTTTGTACCTGGGCATCAAAGATATTCGCCTGGGGCCCAGCCTGCCTAATTTCGTCAGCCCCAACGTATTGGGGGTCTTGGTGGAAAACTTCGGCATCCAGGCGGTAGGCGAACCGGAACAGGACTTACAAGCCATTTTAGGCTAAGCGCTGAAATAAATATTGGCCGCGGCTGATCAACCCGGGGCCAACTTCAATATAATTCTTCTTCCCTGCTGGGGCGGGCTGACCGCCCCGGGGGGCTTTTTCCACATCTTGAGTAAAGGAGTGAAGCTCATGAACAAGCAGCCTGATCAAAAAATTCTAAACGGCGCCGCTGCCGCCGGACTGATCGAATATCAGGAGCAGTCCGTGGTCAGCCGCACACTGATAGCCCGGCCCACCGGAACCGTAACCCTTTTTGCTTTCGATGCCGGACAGGGCTTGAGCGAGCACAGCGCACCGTATAATGCCCTGGTGTATATCCTGGACGGGAAGGGCGAGGTGACCGTTTCCGGGGCGCCCCATCAGGTATCAGCGGGAGAGGTCATCATGATGCCCGCCGGAGAGCCGCACGCCCTGCACGCTCCGGAGAGATTTAAAATGATGCTGGTCATGATCCGCTCCTGAGGCCGGGTATAGGCTACAGGCAGCGAATCCGGCCGGATGAGTCCCGTCCCCTGTACAGGGGTGGACTCTTTAAAATGCGGAGGGTTATACTGTGAAATGGAGCGAGGAAGCTCAGCAAGCCCTGGAGAAAGTGCCCGGGTTTGTACGCAAAATGGCCCGGCGCGCGGTCGAGCAAGAGGTGCGCAAAAAAGGAGCCGATACCGTTGAGCTAAGCGATGTCACCGCAGCGCAGGCCAAATACCTGGGCTACATCGGAAAGGAAGCCGATGCTTCCAAAACCCGGGTGGCGGTGGTGCGCTGCGAAATTGTATCCGAGGTCTGCCCCGGGGTGGCCTGTTTGAAGTCCTTCAACCGCCGGGAAAGCCATTTCAAGGACTACCCGGGCGATATAGAACTGGTGGGGTTTTTTACCTGCGGGGGCTGTCCGGGACGGCGGGTATTTCGCCTGGTGGACAGCTTAATGCGCTATGGGGTGGATGTGGTGCACTTATCGTCCTGCATGCTCCTGGAAGAGGATTATCCACGCTGCCCCCATGTCAAACAAATAAAAAAGACATTGGAAAGCAAAGGCCTCAAAGTAATAGAAGGAACCCATCATTAAAAACCCGGGCGCTTAGCGACGCTGCCTGGCGCAAGCCGGGAAGGTTTTCTGGCTGGCGTAAACGAGGTGCGTACAGAACCCAAACGCAAGTGAGAACGGTCTTGCCTTGCGCAAACCGGGTGAGCGCATGACTCCGCCCGAGCTATTAAACGGCTTTGTTGGCCTGATTAAACCGCATTTCATAAAGATCCCAACCCCCGATTGGGAATACTACAAGAAATTCTGCCAGGGAGGTAGATGAGATGGCGAGAACAGTTATAAAGATTGATGAAGAATTATGCAACGGCTGCGGCGAGTGCATTTCACCCTGCGTGGAAGGCGCTCTGGCGCTGGTAGACGGCAAGGCCAAAGTAATCAGCGCGGAGCTTTGCGATGGAGCCGGAGTGTGTATAGGGGCCTGCCCGGTAGGAGCCCTGTCTTTGCAACGAAGGTCAGATGCAGTGGAGATCCCGGAAGATATCGGCCGTGACCCGGCAGGGCAGGAACTGTTGCGCTGCCACCTGTGCCGGCACAGCGAAGCCGAACACTACCTCTTGCAGGTCCGCAAAAATGGGGAGAGCCACTGGGTTTGCACCCGATGCCTGCCCGGCCTGATCCACGGTTAAGCCGGTCTGCCGTCCCCGCGACATGCGGCGGGGGCTACTTGCGGGCGATGAGGATAGCGATCAGCATGGCCAGGAGAATCAGCAGGGCCCCCAGATAAGCGCGCGACGAGAGCACTTCACCCGCCCACCAGTAGCCCGCAACACCGGCAAACACCGGTTCCATGGCAAGAACTACTGCGAAGCGGGTAGGGGTGCTGTATTTTTGCATGGCGTTCTGGATCAAAAAGGCCAGACTGGTGGCGAAAATGGAAGTGATCAGGATGGCTTTGATCACCGGGACGGTCAGAACGATCCGTCCGGGCTCGACTACCAGGCCGATGGCCAGGCACAAAATCCCCACCGTAAATATCTGCACCGCGGTGATGGCTGTGGCCCCAAAATTGTGGGAGTAGCGGTCTACCAGGATGATATGCACCGCGAAGCCGACCGCGCAGCCTAGCACCAGCAGATCGCCGTACCCGGGGCGGAAAGAGCCCGCCGGAACTGACATCAGGAAAAGCCCCAGGGCAGCTGTTGCGGCGCTGAGCAGTGTCGACCAGTGCGGCACAGAGCGCTCCAGGAGATGATACAGCAAAGGCACCAGAACCACGCTCAAACCGGTGATAAAGCCGGCGTTGGAAGAGGTGGTGTACTGCAACCCCACGGTCTGAAAAATATAGCCCACAAATAAAAAGAACCCGATGAAAATACCGGTCAAAACAGTCTGCTTATTTATTTTGCGCAGGTGCCCAAAGCTGAGTAATACCAGGACCAAAAAAGCCAGGAGAAAACGTATCCCCAGAAACATAAAAGGTCCGATATCAAGCAGGGCTTGCTTGGTGATAACAAATGTGGCGCCCCACACCAGTGCCACCATCAACATGCCCAGATCAGCCTGAAGTCCTTTATCAAGCCTTTTTAACAAATCCTCATCCCCCAACTCTTTTAAGTTAGCACTATATAAACCGGGAAGCAACACCCGAAAGCAGTGCGATGTCAAGGCAGCCCCGATACAGACTGAAGTCGGGCCGAGTGTTCGTCCGGCGCTGCTAATCCAGCGGCATGAACAGCCTCGAACGTCTGAATTCCGCTTGAGAAAAAGAAGTTCAGCCGCTCCCCAATGTAAATTCCTATAATCTCCTGAGGCAAGATTGTTGCCATAGAGCCCGGCAACCTCCCTGTAAGGCTGTACTGAAACCTGATAATCCCCCATTACACCCTGTAAATTTTTGGCGAAAAATTGTATGATAGATAGTGGCGAAATCAAATCCCCTAGCTTGGGGAAAGCTAAAGCGAAGCCATTTGAGGGGGCATTGCCATGTGGCTGGTTGCCATCTGCGTAATAATTGGATTTGTACTCAGCAAGCGCTTATTACGCTGGTCGGACCGGATGATACGCGTCGGACTTTATATTTTATTGATAGCCATGGGTATGAATCTGGGCAGAAGTGAGGAAATCATGCGGGCTATTCCCATCCTGGGGGCCCAAGCTCTGCTTTATTGTCTGGCCTCGAGCCTGGTGAGCGTGCTGGCGGTGTTTCTTTATGAGCGGCTTTTCATCCACCGCTTCATCCGCCGCGGAAAACCCCGCGAACGTTCAGGCCTGGGACGGGAAGCCTTTCTGATCGGAATCATCGCCTTATGCGTCATCCTGGGGGTATTGAGCGGAAAATACTGGATTACCATGCCTGCCAATCTGGCCGGTGTGCTTTTCAACCTGTCGCTGGTAATTATCTGCACCGCTATAGGGGTGACCATTCGCGGTTCACTGCATTTCATCACCCAGACTAAAAAGATATGGCTGTATGCCATGGTGCCGGTCATGGTTACTATCGGCAGCGTAGCGGGAGGCCTCCTGGCCGGCCTCTTCACCGGGCTCGATCCGGTGGACTCTGCAGCCATCGGCGGGACGATGGTATTCTATTCCTTCGCTTCGGTGGTCATCACCCATCAATCCGGCGTCGATATCGGCCTCCTGGCCCTGCTTAGCAACATACTGCGGGAAATCCTCACCTTTGCGGCAGTTCCGTTCTTGTCCCGCTTTTCAGAATTGTCTGCTTTTGGGGTGGGAGGGGCTTCCACCATGGATGTGACCCTGCCGGTTATCAAACGCAGTCTGCCGGAAGAGTACACCCTTTTGGGAATCTTCAACGGAGTGGTTTTGTCTGTAGCGGTGCCGCTCCTGCTTATGCTGCTTTATGGCCTGGCCTAGCCATTCCTTATAATGATAACGGGCGGACATATCAGCTGCCGCCCTTTCCTGGCAGACCTGACCGTTTTCACGGCCGCTCTATTCCCGACACAGTCTGTCGCCTGTGCATGGCGATATTGACCTTGTCACCTTGTTGTAATCTTATGACCTCCCTTGCTCACAAGCTCCGCCCCAACACGTTCCCAACCCTATAGAGGCCCGCCAATTCCAACATTTCGACGACGCCCAATATGCCTGCGGCGCCCTTAAAGGCGGCGAATAATCGGCATGAAAATTTCAGTGTCCGCCTTTACTGCATTTACCTTCTGGCGAAAAACCCTTTTTGTTGTCGAGCCGGGTAGTTACATGTATAATTAACTTGTCTGTTGAGATCGTGGGAAACCCAGAAAACAAAAGAGGGAGATGAGGAGAGCATGAAAAAGCACTTAAAACTGTTGTTGGTTGCCATGCTGGTCTTTAGCCTGGCAGCCGTGGGCGGATGCGCCCAGAAAGAACCCGCACCCCAGCCGGGGGCCCAAACCCCTGCTCCGGCAAAAGTCCTCAATGTCGGCACCCAAGCTACATATCCGCCTTTCGAATTTGTGGACAAGGCCAGCGGTGATTTCATAGGATTCGATATGGACTTGATCCGGGCTATCGGTAAGGTTCAGGGTTATGAAGTCAAGATTCAGAGCATGGGCTTCGACGCTTTGATTCCATCCTTGCAGGCCGACAAAGTGGATGTCACTATTTCGGCGCAGTCCATCACCGAGGATCGCCTGAAAGCCATTGATTTCAGTGATCCCTATTTCAAAGGCGGCCTCATTGTAGCGGTACGCGCTGACAATACCACCATCAATAAATACGACGACCTGGCCGGTAAAAAACTGGCTGCTGAAGTAGGCACCATTGGAGCCGCTGCTTCCGAGAAACTGAAGGAAAAAGACCCCAAGACTCAAGTGCGTATTTTTGACGGTATCGGTGAAGCCTTTATGGAACTGGAAAAGGGCGGGGCCGAAGGAGTTATCAATGACTGGGCGGTCACCGATTATTATATGCAGACCGACGGCAAAGACAAGATCAAAGTGGTGGGCGAGATCTTCCAGGCTGATGATCAGTACGGCATCGGCATCAAGAAGGGCGATGCCGAGACTTTGCAGATGATAAACGAAGGTCTGGCCAAACTCAAGACCAGCGGAGAATTCGATCAGATCTACAAGAAGTGGTTCAGCGAGTAAGAACAGACTCATTGATGCCTGAAAGTGCGAGAGGCTTCTCGCTCTTTCAGGCATCTCGTTGGGAAGGAGAAAACAGCCAATGGCCATAACGCCATATCCGATGTTGTTCGGTGCCACGCTATGGGAGAAATTAACCGCTATTAATGGCTTTAACGTGGTTGCTTCCAATTGGGCATACTTCATTGAGGGCGGCCTGGTAACTCTACAACTGACGGTTTTGTCCGTTTCTGCGGGCATGGTGCTGGGACTCATTATTGCCTTAATGAAGATGTCCCGTTGGCGGCTTTTGAGTTCAGTAGCCGTCATTTATATTGATTTCTTCCGCGGGACCCCTTTATTGGTGCAAGTAATGCTTTTTCACTTCGGCATCTTGCCCATATTTATTGATAGCGGGCCATTTTTATCCGGCGTTATCGCCTGTTCGCTCAACAGCGCCGCCTATGTGGCAGAAATCGTGCGAGCCGGCATTCAGGCGGTGGACCGGGGGCAAATGGAGGCGGCCCGCTCGCTGGGCATGAACGGCAGTCAGGCGATGCGTTACGTGATATTGCCGCAAGCCTATAAAATTGTGGTTCCCCCCATGATCAATGAATTCGTCATGTTGTTAAAAGACACTTCACTGGTTTCGGTGATCGCAGTTATGGAATTGACCCATCGCGGCAAACTGCTCTATTCCACCACCTATGAAGCGGCCTGGGTGTGGGGCGCTGTCTGCGTGGTATATTATATAATGACCAAGACCATCGCCATGATGGGGGACTGGATTGAAAGGAGACTGGCGACAGAATGATAGAAGTCAAAGGCATTCACAAAAATTTCGGTCGCCTGGAAGTCCTAAAAGGCATCGATTTCCACGTCGCAGAGCGCGAAGTGGTCTGTGTGATCGGGCCCAGCGGCTCCGGAAAAAGCACTTTGCTGCGCTGCATCAATCAACTGGAAACGGTTCAGCAGGGGCACATATTCATCGACGGGGTGGAGGTCACCAACCCCAAGACCGATATCAACGCGTTGCGCCAGCAGGTGGGGATGGTTTTTCAGCTTTTCAACCTGTTTCCCCATAAAACCACCCTGGAGAACATCACCATGGCCCCCATAATACTCAAAGGCATGCCCAAAGAACAGGCTGAGGAAATCGCCATAGGCCTCTTGCGCAAAGTGGGTCTGCCGGATAAGGACCACGTCTATCCCGCCCAACTGTCCGGGGGACAAAAGCAGCGGGTGGCCATCGCCCGGGCCCTGGCTATGCATCCCAAAGTCATGCTGTTTGACGAGCCTACCTCCTCGCTGGATCCGGAAATGGTAGGTGAGGTATTATCGGTCATGAAAGACCTGGCCCATGAAGGCATGACGATGGTGGTGGTCACACATGAGATGGGCTTTGCCCGCGAAGTGGGGCACCGGGTGATATTTATGGACGAAGGGATTATCATGGAGGAAGGCTCACCGGTCAACATCTTTGACAATCCGCAAAACTCCCGTACTCAGTCCTTCCTGAGCAAGGTTCTGTAAAGCAAATTAATGGAAAAGGCATGGGGACGGTTCTTTTGCCTGCCGAAGGCAGGCAAAAGAACCGTCCCCATGCCTCAGGTGAAAGAGCATGAATCGTAAAAGAACCCAAAAAATTTTGGATATTCTGCAGGATGCCTATCCGCAGGCGGGAACCAGGCTGAATTTCCAAAGCCCTTTTCAGCTCTTGGTAGCGGTGGTTTTGTCTGCGCAGAGCACTGACGAGCAGGTTAATCAGGTCACTAAAAGATTATTCAGCCAATACTCCACCCCGCAAGGGATGGCATATCTGCCGATGGAGGAACTGCAGGAGCTCATTAAAGGAGTGGGCCTGTTCCGCAACAAAGCCCGCCATATCAAAGCCCTGTCAGAAATCCTGATCGAAAAATACGGCGGGGAGGTGCCGCATACATTTGAAGAGCTTATCGAACTCCCCGGGGTGGGGCGCAAAAGTGCCAATGTGGTTATGGCGGTGGGGTTCGGTCTGCCGGGTCTGGGGGTGGATACTCATGTCCACCGGGTCAGCAACCGGCTTGGACTGGTTGATGCCAAACAGCCCCATCAAACCGAAGCTGGCCTGAAAGCTCAGATTCCCCGCCAACGCTGGGGTCAGGCCCATCACCTCTTGATAAGCCACGGGCGGGCGGTGTGCAAAGCCCGCTCCCCGCAATGCAGTTTCTGTCCTCTAGAATCGATGTGCCCCAAAAACATCGACTGACATTCCCGGGACACAAGGGGACCGTCGACCGTCTCCATTATCAACCTGCTATTTTGTCAAACCAGTTGCGTTCAGAAAAACACTGGAACGGTCCCCGCCGCTTGATCAGCGGCAAAAACCGTCCCGTGTTCCCCCCTATTTCCCTCTATTCCCTCGGGATATAAATATGCCACCGGTTATTTCACCAGTGGCGGTAGCTCTCGCAGTATAGCTCAATGCATGCGGTCAAGGAATGAAATGCTGCTGGTCTTTGTCACAAATGCAACCGGTCTAACCGCAGCTTTTTAATCCCGGAACCGAATCTGCTGTCCTAAAGGATTACCCGGCGAAAGCCTTGAACCGGGACAGCGGGCCATGAAGCGAAGATCTGCGTATTGAACCCCAAACCACCAATGATTAAATGCTTTAACAAGACCCTCCGCGCGGGTCTGAGCTGATCTCGCTATTCTCCTCCCAACAGCTAATGACTTGAAGGTGATTTCCCGATTAAGATAGGCTGATTAAAGTCATAATGAACCGGGATTCTCTAAATATCTCTATGATTATACTCATTATAGCATAGTGAAAAAAAAAACAATATACTGCGCGAACATTACAATAACGTAAGAAAAATACGAACGAAGGCAGCCAAAGTCGACAAAATATAAATAATTTGCAAAAAATGCTGAAATAAACCACGAATGCAGTTAACGGAAACCATACGCATAAGACAGGGCAAAAGGCTCAAATGGCCATAAACAGCTGAAACCTCACAGCTTAATCTCTGACTTGATACGTAAGAAGAATTTTAATAATAGTGTAAGCCTAAACTAAATCACTGTTGCCAAGTGTCTTTTTTCAATAATTTTTTTGACTGGGTAAAGAATTGAAGCTTTGAAGACTGAGCATCAAGTATTGGTATATGATTGCGGCAAAAAGCGGCAATAGCATGTTGCCGAGAAATCGAGTGGAGTCATCTTAAGGTGGAGGTGTAACGTATAACTCTCAGTATAATAGCACCGCCCCACGGCAAGAATCGATATATAAATTTTCACAACCCCGAGCAGTGGTGGGGATGCTTCCCAGCAGCCCTCTTTGCGGATTGCTTGCTAGCCACGAGGGGATATGCTACAATAAATTATTATTTTCGGTTTAACCATGATAATAAGCGGCTGAGAACGGGACAGTAATCGACTTGGTTAAGGTTGAGCGAGGCCGGGTGGGTGCAAGCCGGCTCCTCCCATTTCGACGAAGATCACCCGGGAGCCTTCAACCCGAACTTATAGTAGGTTTGAACGTCTGCTCGCGTTATAGAGCGGAAAAGCGGTGTCTGCGGCTGGGCAGGCGCTAGATGGGTGGTACCGCGGAAGAGGCCTTTCGTCCCTGAGGATGGAGGGCTTTATTTTTCCCGCGGCCTCCCGCCAAATCGCCAGCAAATTAAGACTTGAGGTGAATCACATTGGCAAAAGGTAAGTATGACGCAACCCTGAATCTTCCCCAAACGCAGTTTCCCATGCGGGCCAATCTACCCACCCGGGAGCCCGAAATCTTGGATTACTGGGAAAAGACCAGGATTTATGAAAAGGTGCAGGACAAAAACGCCGGCCGGCCCACTTTTATACTGCATGACGGGCCGCCTTATGCCAACGGGGACATTCACGTCGGCCACACCTTGAATAAGGTATTGAAGGACATAATCGTCAAATATAAATCCATGTCCGGTTATGATTCGCCTTATGTGCCGGGGTGGGATACCCACGGGCTGCCCATCGAACAGCAGGCCATCAAGGCCCTGGGCTTGGACCGTCACCGCACCGATGTGGTGGAGTTCAGAAACCACTGCAAACAATATGCCCTGAAATATTTGGACATCCAGCGCCGCGAGTTCAAGCGCCTGGGGGTCAGAGGCGACTGGGAGCACCCCTACATGACCCTGGACCCGGTTTTTGAATCCGTACAGATTCAGGTCTTCGGGGCTATGGCCAGCAAAGGCTACATTTATAAAGGCCTCAAACCGGTGTACTGGTGCGGCGACTGCGAAACCGCCCTGGCCGAGGCCGAGGTGGAATACGGAGACAAGGTGTCGCCTTCGATTTTTGTAAAATTCCCGGTCAAGGACGGCAAAGGAGTGCTGCCTGAAGACGCTTTTGTGGTGATCTGGACCACCACCCCCTGGACCCTGCCGGCCAATACCGGTATTTCCCTGCATCCCGATTATGAATATGTGCTGGTTCAGGCCGGCAATGAAAAATACCTCCTGGCCAAAGGCCTTTTAGAGGAGGTCAGCCAAGAGCTGGAATGGCAGGATACCAAGATCTTGCAGGAATTTGCAGGCAAAGAACTGGAGCTGATTGTCTGCGCCCATCCCTTTTTCGAACGCGACTCCCTGGTGGTCTTGGGCGAGCACGTCACCCTGGAGGCCGGTACCGGATGTGTTCACACCGCTCCCGGCCATGGCGAAGAGGACTTCTATGTGGGGAAAATCTATGGTCTGGAAGTGATCTCACCGGTTGACAACAGCGGCCGCTTCACCGCTGAAGCCCAGCAATTCCAGGGCTTGTACGTACACAAAGCCAATGATGCGGTTATTGAAGAACTGACCCAGCGCAATATGCTTTTAAAGAGCAGCCGGATCGAACATCAATACGCCCATTGCTGGCGCTGCAAAAACCCCATCATCTACCGCGCCACCGAGCAGTGGTTTGCCTCCATTGACGGGTTCCGCGAAAACGCTTTGCAGGCCATCGATGAGGTGCGCTGGATCCCGGCCTGGGGACGGGATCGCATCTACAACATGGTGCGCGACCGCGGAGACTGGTGCATTTCCCGGCAGCGCACCTGGGGTGTGCCTATCCCTATTTTCTATTGCGATGACTGCGGCGAGACGGTGATCAACGATGAGACGATAAACAGGATCTCCCAGCTCTTCGCCCGGCACGGCTCTGACATCTGGTTCATCAAAGATGCGGCCGAACTTCTGCCGGAAGGCTATCAATGCAGCGGCTGCGGCGGAACCCATTTCCGCAAGGAGACCGACATCATGGATGTGTGGTTCGACTCCGGCTCCAGCCATATGGCGGTCTTGGACACTTATAAGGATCTCAGCTGGCCGGCTGACTTGTATCTGGAAGGCAGCGACCAGCATCGCGGCTGGTTCAATTCCTCGCTTTCCACCGCTGTGGCAGTGCGGGGCGCCGCTCCTTACCGCCAGGTTTTGACCCACGGCTTCACGGTAGATGAACAAGGCCGTAAAATGAGCAAATCCCTGGGCAATGTCATCGATCCCCTGGTGATGATTAAAGAGATGGGGGCCGACATCCTGCGCCTGTGGGTATCTTCGGCCGATTACCGCAACGATGTTTCGGTTTCCAAGAACATCATCAAACAGAGCGCGGAAGCGTATCGCAAGATCCGCAACACCTGCCGCTTTATATTGAGCAATCTGTACGACTTTGACCCGGCAGCAGATCAGGTGGCTTATGAGAACCTGACCGACCTGGACCGCTGGGCCTTGCTGAAAATGGATAAACTGGTGCGCCGGGTGACCAATGCCTATGATGAGTACGAGTTCCATGTGGTGTTCCATGCCATCCACAACTTCTGCACCATCGAACTGAGCAACATTTACTTTGATATCCTTAAGGATAAACTGTATTGTTCCAATCCGCAGGATCCCCAGCGCAAAGCGGCCCAGACCGTTTTGTACCGGCTCATCAACAATCTGGTGGTAATGCTCACTCCGGTTCTGGCCTTCACCACCGAGGAGATCTGGTCCTACCTGCGCCGCGAGGGGCAGCCGGAAAGCGTGCAGCTCCTGGAATGGCCGCTGCCTGATGACAAATATCAGGATGATGCCCTGGAGAAACGCATGGATATGGTATTGAGCGCCCGCGAAGTGGTCACCAAAGCCCTGGAAGAAGCCCGGGCTCAAAAGGTGATCGGTCATTCCCTGGGAGCCGCCATCACCATTTATGTAAATCCGGCCTGGGAACAGGTTTTTGCCGGTATGGGTGAGATCGAGAAAATGTTTATCGTGTCCAGTTGCCGGGTTGTACCCGAAGAAGCGCCGCCTGCCGCGGCTGTGAGTCTGGAGCATGTTTCCGGCCTGGCGGTGGAGGTTCAACCCGCGCCTGGCGAAAAATGCGAGCGCTGCTGGATAATCGACCTTACCGTGGGAAGGCATCCCGGGCATACCACCTTATGCCGGCGCTGCGCAGAGGTCATCGATAGTTTGTAATCGAGGGCGGGGCGGTCAAGCATCGCCCCTGACCATAAATACAATCAAAAGCAGGAGGACGCTATGGAAGAAGGCAACCGCTTGATTATCACCGTCCTGGGACATGACCGGGTCGGGATCATCTACGGAATTTCCGGGGTGTTGGCCAACACCAATGTAAATATCCTGGACATCAGCCAGACCATACTGCAGGGATTCTTCACCATGGTGATGGTGGTGGATTTCTCCCACAGCACCGTGGATTTGGCCCAGCTGAAACAATTGCTGGATCAAAAAGGCCAGGAGCTGGGCCTGCAGGTTACAGTGCAGCATGAGGACATCTTCCGTTACATGCACCGCATCTAACGAATCACGGGGACGGTTCTTTTGACTGGCCAGGAGACAAGAAACGGGGATATAGCGCTAATGTGCGGGGACACACCCCGTTTTGGGTAATGTCCCGGAGTACTGGGAATGTTCCCGCTTATTGCTTCATTTACGACTTAAAAAATGACACAAGGAAAACTCACCGGGTGTCATTAAGGAGGGCGGATATGCCGTTTAAAGTTAGTAAAGAGGAAATATTGGAAACCATCAATATGGTGCAGGGCCAGAACCTGGACATACGCACCATCACCATGGGCATAAACCTGCTGGACTGCCGGGAAGAGGACGGTAAAAAGACCGGCCGGCGGGTTTATGACAAGATTACTCGTCTGGCCCGGGATCTGGTCGGGGTCGGCGAAGAAATCCAGCGGGATTACGGCATTCCCATCATCAACAAGCGCATCAGCGTAACCCCCATCGCCATGCTGGTCAACGGCCTGGGCGAAGACGATATCTTCGCCATCGCCCTGGAGCTGGACCGGGCCGCAGCCCAGGTTGGGGTCAACTTCCTGGGCGGCTTTTCAGCCCTGGTGCACAAGGGCTACAGCAGCGGCGACTACAATTTGATGCAAACCATTCCCCGGGTTCTGGCCGCGACCGAGCGGGTCTGCTCCTCAGTCAACCTGGGGACCACCAAGTCGGGCATAAATATGGATGCCGTCTATGATATGGGCAAGATCATCAAGGCCACGGCCCAGGCCACCGCAGACCGGGACGGCCTGGGCTGCGCCAAACTGGTGGTGTTCTGCAACGCAGCCGAAGACAACCCCTTCATGGCCGGGGCTTTCCACGGCCCGGGCGAACCTGAAACAGTCTTGAATATCGGTATCAGCGGCCCCGGGGTGGTGGCCACGGTGGTAAAAAACAACCCCGGCTGCGATCTGGGCGAACTGGCCCATCTCATCAAAAACACCGCATTTAAAATCACCCGCACCGGCGAACTGGTGGGGCGGGTAGCCTCCAAGCGCCTGGGGGTGCCTTTCGGCATTCTGGATCTGTCTTTGGCCCCCACTCCGGCGGTAGGAGACAGTGTGGCCGATATCCTCGAAGCCATGGGCCTGGAACGGGTGGGCGGCCCGGGGAGTACCGCCGCGCTGGCCATGTTGAACGATGCCGTCAAAAAGGGCGGAGCCATGGCTTCATCCTATGTAGGGGGTCTTTCCGGGGCCTTTATTCCGGTCAGCGAAGATGCCGGCATGATACGGGCCGCCGCCGAAGGAGCCCTGAGTATTGAAAAGCTGGAGGCCATGACCGCAGTATGCTCGGTAGGACTGGACATGATCGCCATTCCCGGCGACACCAGCGAATACACCATTTCGGCTATAATCGCTGACGAAGCCGCCATCGGCATGATAAACCGCAAAACTACGGCAGTGCGCATAATTCCCGCACCGGGCAAAAAGCCCGGGGATTGGGTGGAATTCGGCGGACTCTTGGGACGCGCACCGGTGATGCCGGTGAACAACTGCTCTCCTGCGCATTTCATCGCCCGTAAAGGCAGAATCCCCGCGCCTATCCATTCGCTCAACAATTAAAAAGCGTATTGAAGCCGCTCAACCTGGAATAATATATATATAGGTGAGGAAAGTGAAGAAAAATGACCAGGATGTACAGGTAGAGCTGCTTCTGAGATTAAACCGCAAGCTGGAGGAAATGGCTGAGACTATGCACAAAATCGGGGTGGCGGAGTACATTGAGATGCTGCGCCATCCCCGGCGGCTGTTCTGGATCAACTTCTGGTCCGGGGTGGCCCGGGGACTGGGCATGGCCATAGGATTTACCATTCTGGCCGCATTGGTGTTGTATCTGCTACAGCGCGCCATTCTTCTCAATTTACCGGTAATCGGCGATTTTATCGCCGATATCGTACAGATTGTGCAAAAACAGTTGGGGGTCGATTAAACGGGTTTGTAAAATAACCTGAAGGTGAGGAAAGGCCATGAACCAGATTGATTATTACCAGGCTTTATTATCCAGAAAACAAGATATCGAGGAGCAGATCGTGCGCCGGCGTGATATTCTGCAAATGCCTATGTCAGAATACCTGGACGAACTGTCTCTTTACGATCAGCACCCCGGAGACCTGGCCAGCGATACCTATGAGCGCGAAAAAGAAATCGGCCTCCTGGAAATGCTGGAATTTGAACTGGAGAAGGTCAATGATGCCCTGATGCATTATCAAAACGGCACCTACGGGATCTGTGAGCAGTGCGGCCAGCCCATCGAACCGGCCCGTCTGCAAAGGGTGGTCAATACCACGCTCTGTGCCCGCTGCGCCCGCGAACACAGTCACAACTACACCCGCCCTGCCGAGGAGGACGTGATCAGTCCGGGCCGGATGTTCGATACCGCTTTCGATATAGCTGGCTACGACCATGATGAATATCGCAATACCTTGCACAACCCGGACCCGGATTGAGCGAGGCACAAATAAGTTTAGCTTTACTTAAGATGAGAACGGGTACGGCTGGAGCCGGATTGAACGCGGTGGGCAGGCTTAGAATAATTTAAGACGAGCACCTTGGATTTGACGGGGTGCAAGTTTAGAAAGGCTGGGGCGTAGTTTAAAACGAGCGCATATGCCGGGGGTGCCGCTGTAAAGTCTCTAGACTCCGGGCTCAGTTGCCAATAATTGCCGGCCCCGTTAGGCTGATGAACGGGCCGTCAATTTTTGAACAATCCGGTCTCCTAAAGTGTAAATAGCCACTATTGTCGCTTCCTGCTTTAACAGGACGAGTAGGCTGGAATTTTGGCTTAAGCTGAACATTGCCAAACATTTCTGGCTTGTTTATAGTAGTTATAACCAAGGCAAGACTGACGAGTACATCATGGAAAAGGAGGACTGGGCGTGAAAATCGGGATTTTCACCGATAGTTACAAACCTTATACCAGCGGTGTAGTTACCTCGATCACCACCTTTAAAAAGGAATTAGAAAAATTAGGGCACCAGTTGTTTATATTTGCTCCCAATTATTCCAATTATGTGGAAACCGAAGAAGGGGTATACCGCTACTACTCTGTACCCGCGCCGACCAACCCTGATTTTACCCTGGCCATACCGGTGTTTCCGGGCATGAAATACCTCCTGCGCAAGCTGGATCTGGATATCATCCATGTTCACTCCCCATTTACCATGGGACGGGTGGGGCTGCACTATGCCCGGCGCCTTAATCTCCCTATCGTATTTACCTATCACACCCTCTATGACCAGTACATACACTACCTCCCCGTGGCCCAGGAGCTGGCCCGGGAAATGACCGTCAAGTTCAGCAATAATTTCTGCCGCCAGGTGGATCATCTCATCGTCCCCAGCTCAGAGGTGAGCAATATTCTCTCCAGTTATGACATCCCCACTCCCATCTCGGTGATCCCCACCGGAGTGCCGGTGCAGCTGTTCAAAGCGGTGAGCCGCAGGGAAAATATCTTGCGGGAGCGTTACGACATTCCCGCTGAGAATAAAATTCTGCTCAATGTGGGGCGACTCACCAAAGAGAAAAACCTGGAATTCCTCCTGGATGCTTTCGCCCGGGTGCATCGGCAAAAACCTCAGACCACTCTGGTGATAACCGCGCAGGGGCCTTTGGAAAGCGCCTTAAAACAGCAGGTGGCGGAGCTGGGCTTAAGTCTGGAGCGGGACGTTATCTTTACCGGGGCGGTTCCCTTTGAAACCCTGATTCAAGTTTACTACAGCGCCGACCTTTTCATATTCTCCTCCATGACCGAAACCCAGGGACTGGTATTAGTCGAAGCCATGGCCGCCGGTCTGCCGGTGGTAGCCATTAAGGCCTACGGGGTATTGGACATGGTGGATCATGGCATCAACGGGCTCTTAACCGCATGTGATCAGGAGGAATTCACCAGGGCCGTCCTGCGCATGCTTAACGATGACAAGGTTTATCAGTTTTTCCGGCACAATGCCCTGTTGAAGGCCGAGGAGATCTCCTCTCAGAACATGACCCTGGAGCTGGAAAAGGTCTATCAACAGCTGATAAATAAGAATGTTCACCGCCGCAGCCGGGTGTACGACTGGCTGTCCCGCATCGCGCCATAGGAGAGGCTGGCCTCTCCTCCCCCATGCCCTCCCAGTTTCGTTCGGGGTGGGTTTGTGTTACATTGTTAATGGGACAGCCCCACCCCAGATTGAGGAACATTTCAGAACGGGAATGAGACCACAAATGCTGCGGACCATCCTGGCTATAATAGCCGCCAAAATCATCATAAAGCTCAGCCGCCGCTTCGGCAATCAAGGCACGGTCATGGCCGGGCGGGTGGCGCGCCGGCTCGACCCCGGGATACTCAGAAAACTGGCCGGCCGGGTAGAGAAGCAGATCATCATCATTACCGGCACCAACGGTAAGACCACCACCAGCAACATGATCGCACAAATTCTTAACGCCGACGGCCATAAGATAGTTCACAACCGGGCCGGGGCCAATATGCTAAACGGCATCACCACCGCCTTTATCGGGGCCACCAACCTGACCGGCAGCAGAAGCTGGGATTATGCCCTGCTTGAAACCGACGAGGCCAATGTAGCCCCGCTGCTGAAAGAGGTGGATGCCGGAGTATTGCTGGTAACCAATTTTTTTCGCGACCAATTGGACCGTTACGGCGAACTCGATTATACCATCGGCTTAATCAAAGAGGGCGTGAAAGGCCGCCGCCTGCGGTTGTGGCTGAATGCGGACGATCCCTTGATGAGCAGTTTCCCGCAGGATACCGGACTGCCCTGCAGCTATTACGGTTTTGACGAAACCCCTTATGACACCCTGGAGAATCACAACAGCCGGGAGGGGCGCTATTGCATGCTGTGCGGGGAGGAGATCGAGTACCTGCGTTTTCATTTCGCGCAGCTCGGGGTTTTCCGCTGCCCCAAATGCGGCAACCAGAATCCGGAGCCCGATTTCGTAGCGACTGATCTGCAGCTTGATCAAGGCATTGCCATGAAAGTAAATGAAATCCCCATCAAGAGCCCTTACCAGGGATTCTATAACGCCTATAATCTTTTGGCCGCAGTGGCCTTGACCAGAGGCCTGGGGGTTAGGGATGCCGTCATACAGGAGGCCCTGGCCCGCTTCCAGCCCCAGGCGGGGCGCATGGAGCGCTTCAGCGTAGGAGAGCGGGAGGCCACCTTGATCCTGGTCAAAAACCCCACCGGATTCAATCAGAGCCTACAGGCCCTGCTGCAGGACGGCAGAAGCAAAAATCTGTTTCTGGCTTTGAATGACAATGCCGCCGACGGGCGCGATATCTCCTGGATCTGGGATGCCGATCTGGAGGTTTTGGCCGAACCCGGCGCCGGGATAACCATCCTGGTCTGTTCCGGGCTGCGCAGTGGAGATATGGCGGTCAGGGCGAAATACGCTGGAGTCGACAGCGGGGTTATAGAGATTGAGAGCGACCTGGAGGCCGGTATCAAGAAAACCCTCGGGGGTACAGGCCAGGTCGGCTACATTTTATCCACCTATACGGCCTTATTCCAATGCCGCAAAATACTTCTGGGTATGCAGAGCGAACCGTCTGTAAAAGCCGAACCCCGCCGGGCCTACCAGAAGTCCTGAACGGCTCGGGGAAAATCGTGAAGCCGCTGCGCAGATTCGGGCCAGCTCAGCAAGACTCAGCTCATCGAGCTGGGGTCCTTTTTCAAATCGGTGCGGGTTGATACTTCTCAAACCGTGGCCCTGCCCGGTCATATTCCGGCGGCCCGGATCGAGAACAACAGTACCTGAGGCTCCTAAAAGGTGCCGGCGGCACCGCAAAAGCGAAGTATTAGGAGAGAAACATGGCTCAATTCAACATCGCCCATTTGTATCCTGATTTGATGAACCTGTACGGCGACCGGGGCAATCTGATCTGCCTCAAAAAGCGCCTGGCGTGGCGCGGGCATGAATGCCGGATTCAGAGCGTGGGCCTGGGCCAGGCCATTGATTTCGACAATATGGACATGGTGTTCATGGGCGGCGGTTCTGACCGCGAACAGGGCCTGGTGTATGAGGACCTTATAACCCGGGCCGAGGCCTTCTTTGACGCCATCGAAGCGGGGCTGCCGGTCCTGTGCATCTGCGGGGCCTACCAGCTGCTGGGGGAGTCCTACATCGCAGCGGACGGGCAAAAACTGCAGGGATTGGGATTCTTCGACTTCATCACCCGGGGTTCGGAGCCGCGCCTGATCGGCAACATTTTGCTGGAAACGCAGCTCAATGGCCGTAATACCACGGTGGTTGGCTTCGAAAACCATGGCGGGCGCACCTATCTTGACGATCCCCGCCTGGAGGCCTTCGGCAGGGTCGTTAAAGGGTACGGCAATAACGGGCAGGACGGCAGCGAAGGCCTCAAATACCACAACCTCATCGGAACCTATCTGCATGGCCCCTTGTTGCCTAAAAACCCGGTTGTAGCCGATTTCTATATAAGCGCCATGGCAGAACGGCGCGGCCTCACCGCGACGATCACCCCGCTTTATGATAGCATTGAAAACTTCGCCCACCAGCAGGTCAAATACAAAATCCTCACATCATAGCCTGCCACCCATACCTGCCAGTTCCCGAATGCTGGTATATTCTGTATGCGGTAGGGAATACTAGCCACAAACAGAATTTATCAGAAGGGGAGTTGTCATCATCAAACAAGCAACAGCTGTCAAACCAAGCCCATTTCCGGCTGAACTCATACAGAACCGCCTTCGCCAGGTTACCAGCACCGGCAGTCCGCGGGTGGATAGAATCATGGCTTATCTTTTAGAGGGGAGCGGTAAAATGCTGCGCCCCCGTCTGGTGTATCATACCGCCGCCTTGAATGAGCATGACCCCATTGTGGTGCGTGATATTGCCGTGGCGGTAGAATTGATCCATCTGGCCTCACTGGTGCACGACGATGTGATCGACCATGCCCCCATACGGCGCGGGCGTGACAGCCTCAATGCCCGTTACGGCAATCAGGCCAGCGTTTTGGCCGGCGATTTCCTGTTTGCCACGGCTTTTCATCTCATCAACCGCCATCAGCAAAGCCGGGTCATGGAAAACATCACCCATACCATTCAGGTAATGTGTTCCGGGGAGATCATTCAAATGGGGCAGGCTTACGACCTGAATATCGGGTTGGATGAGTATTACGACAAGACGTATCGCAAGACCGCTTGTCTGTTCGCCTCCAGCTGCAAAATCGGCGCCTTGATCAGCCAGGCCGGCCCTGAGCAGGTCAAGCATCTGGAGCAGTTCGGGATGTGTTTGGGCTATGCTTATCAGATTATCGATGATGTGATGGATCTGGTGGCCGACAGCACCACCTTGGGTAAGCCGGTGGGAAACGATATCACCCAGGGCAATATCACCCTGCCGGTCATATTAACCATAAAAAACGAGCAATACGGCCAGCGGCTGACAGGCCTGCTGGAGCGGCGTTCCAGCATTGCCGCCAGTTTGGGAGAGATTATAAATATAGTCATCGAGAGCGGCTCTGTCGGGGAAGCTATCGAGCACGCCGGGGCCTTCCTGGAGCGCGGGCTGGAGCGCCTGGCGGAACTGCCTTCCGGCGAAAGCCTGGAAGAATTGAAGAGTACCTGTCTTAGTTTTATCGACAACTATCGCCCGGTATTGGGGCGTTATCATCCACCTATGGAAAGGCAGGCCTGAATATGACTGCTACCAAAACCGCCCGAAGTTCTGCCGGCATACGTCCCCGGCGCAAGGCTGCCCCGGGGCAGTCGGCTTTGCTCATACACCATATTCTGGTCTTACTCCCCCGGGTGCAAAAATTGCTGGCCGCCTGGCGGGTGGAGGCAGAACGCTGCCCGGATCCGGTCTTGCGCCAAATGGCTCTGGCCAGTCTGGAGCACAAGGCTTTTCATTGCCAGGGGGGCGCGGTTTTCGCCAGCTTAGCGCCCGGATATGAAAAAACCCTCTTGCGTATCATCGTGGCCTATCAGATCTTATGCGATTATCTGGACAATTTGTGCGACCGGGCCGGCAGCACCGATGGCCAGGCCTTCCGTCATCTGCACAACAGCTTATTGACGGCCTTGACCCCCGGCAGCGCCTGCGGCGACTACTACCTGTTCTATCCGTACAAGGAGGATGGCGGCTATATCAGCCAGCTGGTAGCCGAGTGCCAGACTCAGATCGAAACCCTCCCCAACTACTGGAGGGTGCAGGAGCGGCTCTGGGAACTGGCCAACTGGTACAGCGAATTGCAGGTGCGCAAACACCTGGACCCGGAGATCCGGGAAGAGCAGCTCATAAGCTGGGCCAGCCAGCAGGCCTCGCGTTATCCCGGGGTGCGCTGGCAGGAATTCGCCGCCGCCACCGGCTCTACCCTGGCTATATTTGCCCTGCTGGGCCTGGCCTGCCGGGAAGAACTGGACGACGCCAGCATGCACCGTACCTGGCAGGCCTACTTCCCATGGATCTGTGGATTGCACATCCTCTTGGACTACTTCATAGACCGCGAGGAAGACCGGCAGAGTGGCGATTTGAATTTTACTTTCTACTATCGGGATGAAGGGGAGATGCTGGAACGGCTCAAATTTTTTGTTTGCCAGGCCCATGACTGCGCGGCCAGCATGCCCAACCGGGCTTTTCACATCACGGTGGTGGAAGGGCTGTTAGGTCTTTACCTCTCTGATGCCAAAATTGCCGCCCAATCTTATCAAGACCTGGCCCAGAGCCTGCTCAACTGCTCCGGCCAGCGAGCCGTCAACACCTACCGCATCTGCCGCATGGTCCGCAAAGTCCTGTAATGGACCAGAAGGAAGCTTTCCTGGTGTCTTTTTTATTCGAAAATATATCAGCGTGCAAGCGGGGGGAAAGGGTTCTCTGCGGCATATCCTGCATAAGGGGTGTCCTCTTCTCAAAGTTTGGCAGCTAGGCTATAATATTGGCAGTAAAGGTTCTTTTATCCAGCAGGAAGCAGGTGAAGCGGTGCCCGCAGCGATTGCACAGCCGAACGGGGAAGACCCCAGCCATCCCATGCAAATCACCATTTTCAACTACAGTCCCGATTCTGTCACGGTTCAGCACCTGAAGGACGGTCAACTTGTCTGGCCGCCGGCGCAAGCGGGAATCACCTGGATACATATAAGCGGGCAGGTCACCTGGGAAATCCTTGAACAGTTGGCCGGGCATTATCAGCTTCACCCGTTGGCTATTGAGGATGTTACCCATCAGGGCCAGCGCAGCAAATTGGAGATGTATGATCAAAACCTCTTTTTGGCCATGTACGCCATGGATCACCAGACCCAGGAGCGGATGCAGGTCAGCATATTTGTGGGAGACAGCTATGTAATTACCATCGTCCCCCGCGAAAACCGTCTGTTTGAACCATTACAGGAACTCCTGCAGCACGGAAACAGCAATCTCCGCAAAAAAGGCAGCGACTTTTTGTGCTACAGCCTCTGTGACCGCATTATCGACAGTGTCTTTCCGGTGCTGGAAGAGGTGGGCAAAGAGGTTTTCGAAATGGAGGATCAGATATTTTCCATCACCCGCGAAGCCATCACCGCCAAACTGCATCATCTGCGGGTTCGCCTGGTGGAGTTGGAGCGCATCATCGCCGGCTCGCAGGAGGTCATCGAAGACATGCGCACCGGCGAGATACCCCTGATCCAGACCGGCACTCTGGTATACCTGCGCGACTGCTATGACCACACCTTGCAGCAACTGCACAGTACTGATTCCTACCGGCAAATCACCGCCAGCATCCTGGAATCCTACCTGTCGCTGGCTAACAACGAGATGAACGAGGTCATCAAGGTGCTGACGGTAGTGTCCACCATTTTTATCCCCCTGACCTTCATCACCGGTGTCTACGGCATGAATTTTGATTATATGCCGGAACTGGGGCACCGTTTCGGCTATATCGGGGCCTGGGTGCTGATGGCTGCCGTGGCGGGCGGTATGTTGTTGTATTACCGGCGTAGACGTTGGTTATAGGGTGCAGAGTAGGCGCACGCCCTATCGATTCAGGGCTGAAACATCATATTGAAAGACCGGGGCGGGTATCAAGCCGCATCCCGGCAGCGCGCAAGTGGATGCAAGCGGGACCGGTTCTTGACTTACGTCTGTTACCCAACCGGCCTGCTTAAGCGGAGCGAAAAGGTTGTAAAGGGCGGCAGCTATGCGGCAGCCTACCCTTAAAATACATATTGGGAAAGGAGCAAAAAATGGCTGACATCATCGATTATCAAATTTTCGGAGACGATATGCAGTTAGTGGAGATTGAGCTGGATCCGGGGGAAGGAGTTCGTGCTGAGGCCGGGGCCATGACCTACATGGACGCGGGCATACAGATGCAGACCGGAACCGGAGGCGGTATGTTCCAGGGCTTCAAGCGCATGCTCACCGGAGAGAGCTTCTTTATCACCACCTTCATGAACGGGGCTAAAGCCAAGCAAAGAGTAGCCTTCGGGGCCCCTTATCCGGGGAAAATCATCCCTATCGAACTGGGACAGCACAGCGGGCGTTTCATGTGCCAGAAAGACTCTTTTGTCTGCGCCGCCAGGGGGGTGGAGATTGAGATCGCCTTTACCAAAAGAATCGGGGCTGGCTTGTTTGGCGGAGAGGGCTTCATCCTGCAGCGCCTCAGAGGGGATGGCCTGGCTTTCGTACACGCCGGGGGCACACTGATTGAGAAAAGGCTGCAGTCTGGTGAAAAACTTAAAGTAGACACTGGCTGTCTGGCCGCTTTTGACGAATCGGTAGATTATAACATCGAGTTTGTGGGTGGGTTCAAAAATGCCCTGTTCGGCGGGGAAGGCCTCTTCATGGCCACTGTGACCGGACCGGGCCTGGTCTATCTGCAAAGCCTGCCCCTGTCCCGTCTGGCCGACCGTATAGTCGCCGCTTCAAGGGTGGGAGGTTCCCGGGAAGAGAACCGCGGCCTGGGCGGCATCCTCGGCAACATGATCTCCGGCGACTAAATTATCACACAAACGGTTCTTGACGCAAGCAGGTGATGGTGACAATGGGGGAGGTTCCTTTTTTGTCACCATCACCTGCTGTCACACGGTTGTCACACTATGCAGGAAATCCCCGATTATGACCATCCTCCTATTACAGGTTGTCTTAAGGGGCGGAGTTGGAAGATGAGAGATAAAGAGAGTACAAACGCTGAAAAAAGCGCTATATTTGAGCTGATATGGAACAATTGCACCGAAGCAATGGCAGTAGCCCGGATGATATTTGACGATAATGGCCGGCCCGTCGATTATACTGTCCTCGATATGAATTACTCCTATGAAAAACAATCCGGCCTCAGTAAAGAGCAGGTTTTGGGGCGCCGGGCCACGGCATTTTTGCCCAATATCGAATCGGCCTGGTTAGAAAAATTCGGAGAGGTGGTGCGATCCGGCCGCGGTCTGAAGTTTGAAGAGTATAACACCGCATTGGACCGCTGGTTTAACGTGCAGGCCTTTTCGCTCCATTCGGAAAACAAGTTTGTGGTTGTTTTCACCGATATAACCGATCCGTTAAGGAGGGAGCGGACCCTTAAGCAAAGCGAAGCCCGCCGGCGGGAACAAGAGACTCTGGCTTTTCAAGCTCAAATTCTGGCCAATGTCAAGGATGCCGTCATGGTTGTGGATGAAAACGGGCTCATCATCTACTGCAACCGGGCTTTTGAAGATTTATTCGGCTGGAAAGAGGATGAACTCCTGGGGCAGCGCTTTTATAGTTTTGTAAACAGCCATGTCGATGAAGGGGCACAAGCGGCCTACCATTATTTGTATGATTGGAAGATAGATTTCGAAACAATAGATGAGCAATTGGTAAACATAAAATGGTTTAGAAAGGATGGCCGGCCGATCGTCATCGATGTGAGCAGAACCGTTCTGACAGGGCCCGGCGGCGAATACAAAGGCATCATATCATCCATCCGGGACGCTACTCCACGTGTTCAGGCCGAGGAAGCCTTGCGGGAAAGCGAGAGAAAATACCGCGAACTGGTGCAAAACGCCCCGGCCGCCATTTGTCAAATTGACCTCCAACAACAGCGTTTTGTCTCCGTTAATGCTGTCATGTGTAAATTGACAGGATACCGCCGCGATGAATTGCTGAAGATGGCTCCCGTTGATATTCTGGGCGAGCAGGGCAGGGAAATTTTTCAACTCAGGGCCAGGCAGTGGCTGAACGGTGAAAAACCTGAGCCTATTGTGGATTGTTCAGTGAAGACCAAAGCCGGCCGGGAAATACTGGCCTCATTGCATGTTACCTATACCACCGACCAGGATGGCAAACCGCTGGGAGCAACGGTGATTGGCTATGATGTCACCGAGCGCAGACATGTTGAGAAAGAGTTACAAAAAGCCCATGACCATTTGGAAGCCAAAGTACAAGAACGCACCAGAGAGCTGTCCCTTGAACGGCAGCGGCTATTTGATGTCCTGGAGACACTGCCGGTAATAATATGCATTTTGACACCTGATCACCACGTTGCCTTTGCCAACCGGGCTTTTCGCAACAAATTCGGCGAGTCGGAGGGGCGGCACTGTTACGATTATATTTTTGGTCTCGACGAGCCCTGCGATTTCTGCCAGGCCTACCGCGTCTTAGAAACCGGCAAACCTCATTATTGGCGCTTAACCGCGCCCGATGGCAGCATCATTGACGCTTACGATTTGCCCTTCATAGACGTTGACGGTTCTCCGCTCATACTGGAGATTGATATCGACATCACTAAGCAAAAACAGGCCGAAGACGCTTTCCGCGCCTCGGAAGAACGCTTTCACAAGATATTTGACAATAACCCGGACATGATTGCCATCATACGGATGGCGGACGACACGTTTGTGGATGTGAACCACCGGCTGTTGGAAATCACCGGATATGAGCGGGAAGAAGTCTTGGGAAAGACCCCTGAAGAATTGGATTTTTATGGCGATGCCTTGGATGAGGCCAGATCCTATTTGGCAGAGCTGGTCGTGACAGGTGAAATCAGGATACCGGAATGGAAGTTATGGTCAAAAACAGGGAATGCAATTATCACATCAGTATCAACTGTAACCATGAATCTCAACGATGAGATTTGCCGGGTAGTTATAATGCGGGATATAACTAAAGAAAAATTGATGGAAACCGAAATCGCCCGCCTCGACCGGCTCAACATGATCGGGGAGATGGCGGCCGGCATCGGCCATGAAATAAGAAATCCCTTGACCGCAGTACGCGGATTTCTGCAGATGCTGGGGCATAGAAATGAGTATGAAAATGACCGGAGCTATTTCGAGCTTATGATAGAAGAGATTGACCGGGCCAATGCCATTATCAGCGAATACCTGGGCATGGCCAGGGATAAACGCGTTGATCTGCGGCTGCATTCACTGGATGATTTGATAACCACGTTATATCCGATGATCATGTCCGAGGCCAACCTGAGGGAGATGGCGGTTCATCTGGAGTTAAACCAGCCTCCTGCGGCCCTGATCGATCAGAACGAATTCCGCCAGCTGGTTTTAAATATGACCCGCAATGGTCTGGATGCGATGCCGCCCAGGGGAACTCTGACTATCGGCACCGGAACGGAAGGGGATCGAATTGTGTTGTATATCAGGGATGAGGGCTCCGGTTTACCCCCGGAGATACTGCACAAATTGGGAACGCCTTTTTTTACTACCAAAGATACCGGAACCGGACTAGGGCTGGCGGTGTGCTACAGCATCGCGGCCCGCCACCATGCCACCATCGATTATCAAACCAAATCTACCGGTACCACCTTTTACGTGAGGTTCCCCAAAGTATAGGCGCGCAAGTGGGGACGGGTGACAGATGGGGACCGACCCCATTTGTCACCGTCCCCATCTGTCACCCGTCCCACCATTCCTATCTACCCCACCCCTGCGCCAGGGGCAAGTCAAGAACCGTCCCGCTTGCATGAGTCGTTGCTACATTACATTATCTCTGAACAATTGCAGTGATGGCAGTGCTTTCCGTCTCGATTTCATCGACTTTATGGCCGTTTTCCACTTCAATATCAATAATCTCTACGGTATATTCGCAGATACCGAATAGGGAGTGGCAGTCATCATCACAGAAAGTAAAGCTGAACGGAAGCCTTTCAACATCATCAAATTCGAGTTCGTAAGTTTGCAGTATAGTGCAATGCCCGTCGCAAGTTCTCTTTAAGGCAATCACCAATTCGACTTCCTTATCATCCTCTACTTCAATGATGGTTGAAAAATCGATTTTCACGATGGGTCTGATACATGAAGACTTATCAACTGTGACTCTTGCAAGCAGGATGTTGGCAGAACCTTCGCGAACGTCCTTTAAGTTGATGTCAAAGGCCCTTCCGCAAACCAAGAATAAATGCGGCGATGCAGGAGTAGGACAAATCGGTACTCCACCGCTGGCTCTCGAGGTGGTAAAACAAACTCTCGGGGTACCGCCTGTTATGGTGTTGGCCAATACACTTGGACACGAACAGGTAGGACTCACACTGCTGGGACTCACGTGACATGCGCAGCTGTGGCACACTCTGCTGCTGAGCACATTGCTGTGACACACTCTGGTGTTAGCGGCTAAAACACGATTTCTTCTTTTGGACTTGTGACCGCGTTTAAATCTGGTCATTAATATATTCCTCCTTATTAGTTATTGGCAGTGAAGAGATATACTCCCTTGTTTAACATTTTATTCATATTGAAGAAACAGTGTTCCGGATACAGAGTCAAACTATTTTTATTTAGAGGTTTTTATGGTTCTGATTGTCATCGCTATAGCCAACCCGGGTACAGATTAAAACTATTTTTATTTAGAGGCGCCCCCGGATAGTAAGCGGCAGGCAGCGCTAACCAACAATGTAACGCTAACCCATAATAATGCAATTCCGAAGTTTATGTTCCACAAAGTTCTTTATATTATATAAGTAGACGCATACCCGAAAAGTTAATAATTAAGACCATCAACCAGTATTCGGGTAGAAGCGGTTCCGAAAAGTATTTAATTTGTACAGTTCCGGCACGTATCTTTACAGACCCCGGCAAGTATCAGAGTAGACGCGGACCCGAAGAATATTTTTGTAGGTGAGCCCCGGCAGGTTATGAGCAGATGAAACACTGGACGGCATGCTGAATATAAAGCGAGGCAGTTTAATGAGCTACATCATTATAAAAGGTGCACGAAGGGGAACGTCGTTCCTTTTGTCATCAAAGGGCAAATTCGTGGCGGCGTGACACTGGGGGAGGTTTTCCGTGTGTCATTTTGCGGATTGGGCGAGGATGGCCTTTTCCAGCCACTTTTTGCGGCGGTAAATGATGGCGTAGACTACGCCGCGCAGGCCCCAATCGATAACGAACAACACCCATATCGACGCAACCGGCCAGTGCAAGACCATAATGAAAAGATACATCAGGGGTATGCGCACCAGCCAGGTGAATACTGTGGAAATATACATGGGGGTGCGGGTGTCTCCCGAGCCTTTGAGGATGCCGCTCAAGACCATGGTGGCGGCAATGGTCAGCTGCTCCAGTGAAGCGATGCGTACCAGGAGTCCGGCGGTTCTGATGATATCCGGCTCATCGGTGAACAGGGAAGCGATGAAATAGGGAAACAGGGCGAAGAGCACCCCGATGAAACCCATTAAAATCCCTGCCATCTCCAGGCAGCCCCGGCTGTTCTGTGATATTTTATTACGATCAGAAGCCCCAACCGCCTGTCCTACCAGGGTCGTAGCGGCAATGGCCAGCCCAAAACCGGGCATAAATGAAATCGACTCCACCACGATGGCCACCTGATGCGAGGCGTAAGCCACCGTACCCAGGAAGACCAGCAAGTAGGTAGAGGTCAGTTGGGCTGCAGTCGTGAAAAGCTGCTCCACCAGACCGGGGATGCCCAGGCTGAGAACCCTGCGGATGATATTTAATCTCAGGGCGAAAATGCTTCGCCACGGCACTGTCAATTCGGTGCAGTTGCTCATCAAAGCCCACAGGGAGAGGATAAATCCCAGGAAGTGGGCTATACTGGTGGCCACCGCCGCCCCGGCCACCCCCATAGCCGGGAAGCCGAACCAGCCGAAAACCAGGACCAGGTCTCCCACCACATTGAACGAATTGGTGATGATGCCTATTTTCATGGGAATGTCGGTGCGCCCCAGCCCCCGAAAGATCGAGCTGATTATGTAGTAAATCAAGGCCGGCGGGACCAGGGCCAGGGTGATGCGCAGATAGGCGAGGGCTTGCTGGCTGACTGCGGCCTCTACTCTGAAGAGGGCCAGAATCTGCAACAGGTAGACCTGGGTTAAAACTGCGGCCGTCAAACCTATGAACAAGGCCATTAAGAGGCTCTGCCCGGCCACCAGTGCGGCTTCATCAAGCCGGTTGGCGCCTTTGGCCTGGGCCACCAGTATTGATGTGCCGATGCCCAGGGCATTCAAGAATAGAACCAGCGAAAAGAATATCTCAGCGCCCAGGCTGGCAGCTGCCAGCGGGACTGCGCCCAGCCGCCCTACTACAGCCACATCAACGACCCCTACCAGCATGTAGAGAATCATTTCCCCCATGGCCGGCCAGGCGATTTTCCAAATGGTAACCCGCAGGTTTTTATCTCTCCATATCAGCATAGCATTCTCCATATTGAACAATTGGAGACGGTTCTTTTCTGTCACTCAACTGGAGGCGACAACTGGTGGGGAAGGTGCTTCGTCTCTACTTGTCACCCGGCGGCGAACTGGCTGTTGTAGAGGCCGGCGTAGAAGCCGCCCCGGGCCAGCAGGCTCTGGTGCGTCCCCTGCTCGATGATGGCGCCCTGGTTCATCACCAGGATCAGGTCGGCATCGCGTATGGTCGATAAGCGATGGGCGATGACAAAACTGGTGCGCCCCTTCATTAAAGAACCCATGGCCTTTTGAATCAATACCTCGGTGCGGGTGTCCACATTGCTGGTGGCCTCGTCCAGAATAAGTATGGCCGGATCTGCCAAAACCGCTCTGGCGATGGTCAACAGCTGCTTTTGCCCCTGCGAAATATTGGAAGCTTCTTCATTCAAAACCGTATCATAGCCATCCGGCAAAGTCATTATAAAATGATGGGCATGAGCCGCTCTGGCCGCAGCCACAATCTCTTCAAAACCGGCCCCTTCCCGGCCGTAGCCGATATTATCGCGAATAGTGCCGTTGAACAGCCAGGTATCCTGCAAGACCATGCCGAACATGGTGCGCAAACCCCCGCGCCGCATATCCCGGATATCCACCCCGTCTACAGTGATGACCCCTCCCTGCACCTCGTAAAAGCGCATGATCAGGTTAACCAATGTGGTCTTGCCGGCCCCGGTCGGGCCCACTATAGCCACGGTCTGCCCGGCCTTGACCTGGATGCTCAAATCCTCCATCAACAGGGTATTTTCAGCATAACCGAATTTGACATGCTCGAAACACACCTCACCCCGGGGAAAGGGAATGACCGCCGCATCCTCGCGGTCGGGCCTTTGCTCCTCTTCATCCAAGACCTCGAAAACCCGCTCCGCCGAAGCGATAGTGGACTGCAGGATATTGGCGATATTGGCCACCTGAATGATGGGATGGGTGAACTGACGCATATATTGGATAAAGGCCTGCACATCCCCGATGAAGATAGCCCGCTGCGCCACCAGGAGGCCCCCCACCAGAACCACCAGAACGTAGCCGATGTTATTGACGAAATTTATGGCCGGAAAAATAATCCCCGACATGAACTGGGCCTTCCAGCCCACCTCGTAGAGCCCCTGGTTGATCTGCCTAAACTTCTCCACCGAATCCCGTTCATGCCCAAACACCTTGACGACTTTGTGCCCGCCGTACATTTCCTCCACATGGCCGTTCAGCTCGCCCAAGACCTTCTGCTGCTCTGCAAAAAAACGCTGCGAATAGCGTGCCACTATGGCGGTTACCACTGCGCTCAAAGGCAGGGTCACTATAGCGATCAGTGTCATCAGGGGGCTGATGGAAAGCATCATCACCAAAATACCCGCCAGCGTCACCACCGAGGTAATCAGCTGTGTCAGGCTCTGCTGCAGCGTATTGGCGATATTGTCCATATCATTGGTCACCCGGCTCAGTATCTCGCCATGGGTCTGCCGGTCGAAATAGCCTAGGGGCAGGCGGTCAAGCTTATCTTTTACGTCATTGCGCATGACAAACACGGTTTCCTGCGCAACGCTGGACATAATATAGGCCATCAGAAATGCAAATAGTGAACTCAACAGATACAGACCCACCAGCATGAGCAGGATCCTGGCAATATAATCGAAGTCGAATCCGGGCAGGGGCTGCCCTCGCAGCTGCTCAACGTACCAGGCGGGCAGATTTTGCTCAACGGCCTGCTGCAGCTGCACATAGTGGTTGTAGCGAAGCATCACCCCTTCTCCAAGCTTGGTGACGGCCATACCCATCACCTTGGGGCCGACTATGGCAAACAGGGTGCTGGCCACCGCCAGCATAAACACTACCAGCATGCGGTAGCGCTGGGGGCGCAGATAATCCGCCAGCCGTTTCAGGGTACCCCTGACATCGCGGGCCTTTTCGCCGGGCATCCCCAGGCCGCCGCGCCAGCCCCGGCCGTGGGCGTGCCTGGACTTCGGCCTGGGGGGAACCTCCGGTTTACCAGCTTGTTTATCCGGTTCAGACTGCTTCATCAATTTGCTCTCCCTCGGATGGCGGTAATGGGGGACCGCCCCCAGTTGTCACTGTCATCGTCACCATTATCACGCAATCTCCTCTTCCGACAACTGCGAGAAAACGATTTCCCGGTAAACCTCGTTTTCCGCCAGCAGTTCCGTATGGGTACCCATCCCCACCATCCGGCCTTGATCCAGAACCAGGATCTGGTCGGCATCCATAACCGTGCTGACCCGCTGCGCGACGATAATAACCGTGGATTGGGCGGTTTCTTTTTTAAGAGCCGCCCTCAGCCGGGCATCGGTTCCGAAATCAAGTGCCGAAAAACTGTCATCAAAAATATAAATGGCCGCTTTACGAACCAAGGCCCTGGCGATGGAAAGCCGCTGCTTCTGGCCGCCGGAGAGATTGGTTCCTCCCTGGGCGATCACCGCATCGTATCCTTCCGGCAGCTCGGCGACAAATCCATCGACCTGGGCCACCGCAGCCGCATGCCTGACCTCTTCATCGCTGGCATCATTCTTGCCATAGCGAATATTCTCAGCCACAGTGCCGCTGAAAAGAATCGGGGTCTGGGGCACAAAACCAATCCTCATCCGCAGATCATCCTGGCTCATATCGCGCACATCCAGCCCGTCCACCAGAACCTGCCCCCGGTCCACATCGTAGAAGCGCGGAATCAGATTTATCAAGGTTGACTTCCCTGAACCGGTGCCGCCGATAATAGCGGTAACCTTACCGGGGCGGGCCGTAAAACTGATAGCGCTGATAGCCGCTTGTTCCGCGCCCGGATAGGAAAAGGCCACATCACGGAATTCCACCAGTCCGGCAGCAGGTGCGGTTTTGGCCTGAGGCGGGTCGATGATGTCAGGGGCCATATCCAGAACCTCATTGATGCGCGTGGCAGAGGCCTCGGCCCGCGGCAGCATGACAAACATCATAGTAACCATAATAATAGAAAACATAATCTGCATGGCATATTGGATAAATGCCATCATATCCCCGATCTGCAGATTGTTCCCTGCGATGCGCAGCCCTCCGAACCAGATAATGGCCACAGAGGTCAAATTCATGAAAATCATCATCACCGGATTCATGGCTGCCATGATTTTATTCACCTTTATAGCAATGTTGGTCAAATCCCGGTTGGCCGCCTTAAAGCGCCGGGTCTCGCTATCCAGGCGGTCAAATGCCCGGATAACCCGGATTCCGGTCAGATTCTCCCGCAACACCAGGTTAACCCTGTCCAGTTTGGCCTGCATAGCTTTAAATAAAGGCACCACCGATTTGGCCACCAGTCCGATGCCCAGCATCATCAGCGGCAAGACCACCGCCAGGATCAGAGTCAGCCGGGGATCCTTGGAATAGGCCATGAAAATGCCGCCGATGCACATTATGGGGGCAGTGACCATAAAGCGCAACCCCATGACTACCACCATCTGCATCTGGGTGATATCGTTGGTGGTGCGGGTGATCAGTGAGGCGGCACCGATTTTGTCAAATTCATGCAGGGAATAGCTCTCCACCCGCGAGAAAACAAGCTTGCGCAGGTCGCGCCCGAAACCCATGCCGGTCACCGCCGCGAAGTAGCTGGCCACGATGGCCCAGATGCTGCTCAGCATGGCCACCACCAGCATATAGCTGCCGTAGCGCCAGATATAGGCGGTGTCGCCCTTCATCATGCCGTTGTTGACCACATCGGCCATCAAGGTGGGCAGATACAGCTCGGCCAGGGTCTGGGCGAAGAGTATGATGGTCACCACCACCAGGCTTAAGGTATAGGGTTTTAAATAAGGAATCAATCTTAGCATAAAGTTTTTCCTTTGCGACAAATAAACAAATAGAGGGTGACAAATGAGGAAGGTGCTTTTTGTCAGCCCCCATTTGTCTCCCAATTATCACCGTCAGCTCCCGCCGTTTCCCTGTAAAATCTCCTGAGCCCTTTTTATTATCACAGAGAGTTCAGCCAGGTCATCGGGGGGCAGAAGCTTCAAACGCTGGCAGAAGGCTTGCTTGATCTTATCACTGACTTCATCCAGGGTCTGCCTGCCCATTTCAGTGAGCTCCACCCGCTGCACACGCCGATCCTGCTGGTCGCGGTAGCGGTTCACCAGGCCGGCCTCGACCAGTTTGCCGATCGAGGGGGTGAGCTGTTGCTTGGAAATCTGCAGGCAAGCAGCCAATTCGGTCATTGACAAAGGCCCCTGTTGGTGCTGCAAGGCCGTGACAATATGGAATTGCACCGGGCTGAGGCTCACCCTGGCGATATGATCCGCGGGGCGAACATAATTATCGCGCATGTAAACCAGCATTTGAAAAAAATCTTTGACCAAATCTTCCCATTGCTCCATGGATTAAGCCCTCCCATACCGTCTGTATCAGTATAATTCTCTCCTATTAATAAAGTAAATGGATATTTACTAAAACGCCGTCAGACCCCACGGACAACTCCGCCCCGATACGGGCAAAACCAGGCTTGCCCATCCGTATTTACATCTTTGCCCCCCCCGCTTCGAATAAATGAAAAGCCGCTAAAATCCCGGTGAAAACCTATTAAATTCAATAAATCGATCAATTGGAACATATTCCCGCCAGCCTATAATTGAAATAATGTGGTAATATTAGGAAACAGTTGGATTTCAAAAAGAGCCCGGAGGACTTGCAGATCCCCGATATGGCGGATGCATTTACCCGTAAATTATACAGCCCCTATCTCAGCTGTCTGCCTCTTGATAACTTCAGTTACGTCTCAAGATGAATGTGGATAATAGGGGCAGCTTCACTGAATTCATCCGCACCCCGGAGCGGGGGCAGGTGTCGGTCAATATCTCCAGGCCGGGGATTACCAAGGGCAACCGCTGGCACCATAGCAAGAATGATAAATTCCTGGTGGTGAGCGGGACCGGAGTGATCCGTTTTCGCCAGGAGGGGAGCAATGAGGTCATCGAGTATCACGTCAGTGGGGAGAGATTAGAGGTAGTGGATATACCCCCGGGCTATACCATAATATTGAGAATCTGGCGATACGGATCCGGTGACGATTATGTGGGCCAATGAGTGCTTCGATCCGGTCAAGCCCGACACCTGTTATTTGGAGGTATAGGAGTGAGTGCAACAGACAAGCTTAAACTGATGACCATAATCGGAACCAGGCCGGAAATCATCCGTCTGTCCGAGGTGATAAAAAAAGCGGACAGGTACTTCCGGCATATCCTGGTGCACACCGGGCAGAACTGGGACTATAACCTCAATCAGATCTTCTTCGAAGATTTAGGCTTAAGGGAGCCCGATTATTTTCTGGATTCGGTCGGTGCGGATCTGGGCGAGACCATTGGCAACATCATCGCCAAGAGCTATAAGGTGTTAAATGAGGTCAAGCCGGATGCGTTGCTGATCCTGGGCGACACCAACTCGGCCTTGTCGGCCATAGCCGCCAAGCGGCTCAAGGTGCCGATTTTCCATATGGAGGCCGGCAACCGCTGCTTCGACGAGAATCTGCCCGAGGAGACCAATCGCCGCATCGTCGATCATATCGCTGACGTCAACCTGTGCTACAGTGAGCATGCCCGCCGCTATTTGAATTACGAGGGGGTAGCCAGGGAGCGCACCTTCGTGACCGGCTCGCCCATGGCGGAAGTGTTGACCGCCAATCTGGATAAAATCAGGAACAGCAAGGTTTTGGAGTCATTGCAGCTCGAGCCCCGGCGCTATATTCTGCTCTCCGCTCACCGCGAAGAGAATATCGACCAGGAGAAGAATTTTTTCGCCCTGATGGATGCGGTCAATGCCATGGCCGAGAAGTACGGCCTGCCGGTGATATACAGCACCCATCCCCGCAGCGCCAAATTCATAGAGCAGCGCCGGTTCACGTTCCACCCCCTGGTGAGAAATTTGAAGCCTTTCGGTTTTTCGGACTATAACCATCTGCAGCTCAACGCTTTCTGCGTGGTCTCTGACAGCGGGACCCTGCCGGAGGAAGCCTCCTATTTCAAATTCCCGGCGGTGTGCGTCAGAACCAGCACCGAGCGCCCCGAAGCCCTCGATAAGGGGAATTTTGTGTTGGGCGGCCTGGGCGCTGGCGAAGTCCTGCAGGCCGTTGATCTGGCCGTTTCTATGGGCTGGAATGGCGACCTCGGGATCGACGTGCCCGACTACGTGGACGAAAACGTCAGCACCAAGGTTATTAAGATTATTCAGAGTTATACCGGAGTGGTTAATCGGAAGGTTTGGGGGAAGTCGTGAATAGTATAGCGCCCCCCACTGTCAGCACCAATCGTCAACTCAGATCCTGCTCCTTCTGATTCAGTTGGGGTTCTTGATAATGGAAGCAGTTCGGCATCTGCAGGTGCGGCTACCCCAGCCATATATTTCGGCAGGCAAAGGGCCGATTGAGACGAGTCCTTTGTCTGCCGGCCTCTTATTCCCTTCGCAGAATAACGAACGAAGCAACCACAGGATTCAAGTTTGCAAAGTTTATAAACTGCTTCATTGCCTTCTAATCCTCCATTCAATATCCGAACCATACAAACTTGCCGGGTAACTTTCAGCTATATAAATCAAGAATAGAAAAGAAACAGGTATATCGATTATAGAGGCTTTAATTTTATTAAGGCGCTTGTCTTATTCATGTCAGAACCTGTCTATTTAAGAGGAAATAAGTTGACAAGTTATTATTGTTTGGAGACTGGATAAAAGCCTATGCTTTTAAATAAGGAGAATTCTGAGGAATTTTGGAAATCCATCTTTAATGTTAAATACCGTTGTCCCTGATAATCTAGGTAGTATTTTAAATGAACTCCCAATACTTCCAACGAAAAAGGCAATTTTGCTTGGATGGGCCGCCCCTATACCATTAATCATAGAAATGAATACTTTAGAGGAAAAGGATCGTCCAAAATCAAAAGACCCTGAGTTCTGGGGTGTTTGGACTAGAAAAGAAGAAAGAGATATTAATTGGAAAAGCATTAGTGATGAATGGCAGAAAGAGGACAATATTTAGTGATCTTGCTCCCCTGTCGGATGAAGTCAGGTGCTATAACTTATTTCAAGAGAGGAGAGTAAAGATGCTTAAGTTAGCAGAAGGAAGTTTAGATTGGGCATTATTACATATTGAGAATTATGGGGATACTGATATTTTTCCAATACCGTTTGAATTCCAGACTATTCGTAATAGATGGGAACAAGATATTCGTCCATGGTTAAAAAGTCAAGACATCTTAAAATGGATTCCAAGGCCGTATAGGAGATGCCTTACTCCCAAACATAGATACGGCTTTCGAATATCTACTCAACTAGATCCTTTAGAATCAATTGTTTTCACCTCGTTAGTTTTAGAAATTGGTAAAGATATTGAATCAGCCCGGATACCAAAGGAAGAAAATATTGCATTTTCACACAGATTTGCCCCAAACGTTAATGGCAAAATGTACAATCTCGGATATTCATGGGATTCATTTCAGGATTATTGTAGAGAGCTTGTAAAAAGCAATGAATATAGTTATGTTGTTTTAGCAGATATTGCGGATTTTTACCCTCGAATCTATTTCCATCCGTTAGAAAATGCGTTGAGTGAATGTACACAAAAAAATAATCATGTAAAGGCTATAACTTCAATGATAAAGAACTGGAATTTCAATGTATCTTATGGAATACCAGTTGGAGCGGCTGCATCTAGGCTGTTGGCTGAATTGGTTATAGATGATGTCGATAGAGGATTATTAAGTGAAGGAGTAAAACATTGCCGTTACGTTGATGATTATCGCATCTTTTGTAAAAGTGAACGAGAGGCATATGAAAAATTAGCTTTATTAGCCAATACTTTATTCGAAAATCATGGACTTACTTTACAACAACATAAAACAAGGATACTATCCATAAGTGAATTTAATAATTTCCATCTCCAAAGAGAGAACAGCCAAGAGTTAAATAGTTTAAGTGAAAAATTTTATCAAATTCTAGAAGATTTGGGGATGGAAAATAGATATGAAGAAATTGATTATGATGACTTGGAGCCAGATGTAAAGGCTCAAATAGATAGCTTAAATCTAAAAGGTATTCTTGAGGAACAAGTGCTTTCAAAGGAGACGATTGATATTCCGTTAGTTCGCTTTGTGCTAAAACGATTAAAGCAAATAGATAGTGAGGAATCAGTTGATTTTGTATTAAAAAATATAAATCAACTATACCCTGTTTTTAAAGATGTGATTACATATATCACAAATCTCCAAGTGCTAAGTATAGATAAAAAGCATGAAATTGGTAACAAGCTCGTTCAATTGCTTGATGATTCTATTGTTTCGCATCTTGAATACCATCGTCTATGGCTTTTTGATACATTTACAAAAGACCGTGAATGGGATAATGAAGGGAAATTTGTGAGTATATATAATAGTTACCATGATGAATTTTCACAAAGGAAATTAATATTAGCTTTAGGTAGAGCTCAACAACATTCTTGGTTTAAGAGTCGTAAAAGGACTGTAAATCAAATGTCCCCATGGTTAAAGAGAGCATTTCTTGCGGCAGCAAGTTGTTTGCCAGGCGATGAGGCGGAACATTGGTATAGATCGTTACAAACCAGTCTTGATCCACTAGAGTTAGCAATCACGAAATGGGCAAAGGTAACCCCTTTTTAACGGTTCAAGATATCCTGTATAAATTACCAGCTTCTAATTATCCATATATTTACTACATATTCTGTGTCATAGCTGGTAGCACCAATGGGGTTAGAATTGTCGCATCGAAACGTGCCCGTGTATCGTTTGTCCCCCAGAAGCTTTGGCAGAAATTACTGGGATTACTGGGAAACATACAAAGCTTCGATCAATACCGTAATCCGGTCAAGTATAGTGATAAGGTGATTTCTTCAGAAAAGGAAATGTTTGAATTGGCTGATTTCTTCCTGCAATTACACTCGGAAAAAACGGTGGATTATACCCGGAAATACCGGCTTGGAGAAGCAAAAAAGGAAGTATGTGCGGCTACTGAAGCTCATGCCGCCCCTGAAGCGCCACTGGAGGATACCCCGTTACATAAAGAATTAAAGCAATACCGCTACAATACCAGTAAAGCGGAAGGGGTAAAAGCCTGTTTTATTTTCACTAATGCCCAGTTGGAGGAGCTGATCTCGATGATGTCAAAATCTCTGGCTGAACTTAAGAAAGTATCCGGTTTTGGCGAGGTGAAATGCCAAAAGTACGGAACAGCGATAATTGAAATCATTAATAGAAACCTATGCCGCCGTTTACTTAATGGGTTATTGCTTTTGAAGAGGATTTGGCTAATAGCGTGGAAGAGTTATCCAATCATGGTTATACTATTGTTATTGGCTAAGTTAGAGTTGAGGAATATGAGAATTGAGAATATCGGCCCCGTGCCTGCTTGGTCATGATCCTTTTTTCTTTTTGCCTCTTGCCAATCGCTTTTATTGTAATTACAATGGACTACATTAAGTTGTTTATAAAATTAAGGAGGTTTCAGTGGGTTTGGAAGATTACAAACTGATTGTAACCATCGTGAACAGAGGGAAAGCGGAAAAAGTTGTGGATGCTTCCCATCGAGCCGGAGCTGAGGGAGGAACCATTTTTAACGGACGTGGCACAGCTGTTCGACTACTATTAGGTATTAGCATCGAACCGGAAAAGGAAATTGTATTAACTTTGGTTCCGAAAGATAAAGCCCAGAAGATCTTGGATGTCATTGCGAAAGAAGTGAATTTGCACGAACCCAATAAAGGAATTGCTTTTATTGTTTCCCTTGATCAGGTAGTTGGCATCAACACAGACTATTGATAGAGAGATGCGGGATTATGCTGATTTACTGCCAAACAGCAGTAAATAGGTATTCAGTAGTGGGGACTTATTGAGGAGATAACCATAGCATTGGGATTGGGCTGACTTTGTTGGGCTGTCAATCTTGCTGGGAAATCTCCTTATTAGCTTTTTAACACCCCATTGGGCATTGCCGGGTCAAAGCCATAATCATAACCGACACATTAGTGTCAGTCCAACAAGTGGTCCGCCATAGACCGGCGGGATATGGTAAATCATACATAGAGTAAAAAAACATAAGCCCTAGGAAAGCCATCTATGCCTGAATTTTTCCCGTTATTCCGATGGATTAGGCTGCTATTGCCAGATAATTATCAGGTCATTTTATGATACTATTATATAGTTAGATGGATGGAGGGCTTTTTAAAACCCTAATTATCCAGAAACGGTATTCCGGCAGAAGTTTATTCATCCTTCAATAAATCCTCAGTACCCACAGAAAATGGATTGAAATTATAAAGTTAAAAAATAGGCAAATGGAATAAAGAAATGTCGGATTCTTCTAATATTGCTTAATTGATTTGGGGGTTAACTAGCTGATTGCGCCAATATAGATATGCGGCCAAACAGAGTCAGGTTTTTAGCGATTGTCGATATTATTTGTTGTGATCTTTTGCCCCCCTTTTGGATCTTACTATCAGTTCTAGCAGTAAAATAACCTATGGAGGGGGCCACAATTGTGTTAAATGTGGAACAGAACCTGGGCAGCTGGCAGGTCATTGCAGCAGCAGTCATTTTCATTACCAGTTATGCCTTTATCATTTCGGAAAAAATTAATCGATCCATTATTGCCATGTGCGGCGCGCTTTTGATGGTCATATTGGGCATTGTGGATCTGCATGTGGCCTATACGGAGCATATTCATTGGGAGACTATTTTTCTGCTCCTTGGCATGATGATTCTGGTGGGTATTGCTAACAAAAGCGGCATTTTCCATTATATAGCCATAAAAGCAGCTCAAAGCGCCAATGGGGATCCTGTAAAAATATTGACCAGACTTGCCTTGCTAACGGCTCTGGGGGCGGCTTTGATCGATAATGTGACCATGGTTTTATTGATTGCTTCCATCACCATTGTCATTGCCCGGGTTCTGCATATGAATCCGGCTCCTTTCTTAATCACGGAAATTCTAATCTGTAATATTGGCGGAGCGGCTACCCTGGTGGGAGATCCGCCCAATATTATGATCGGTGCTGCGGCAGGCGTTTCCTTTAATGATTTCCTCGTTCATATAACCCCTATTATTATTACTCTGGTATTTATCACTATGATTTTTTTAAAATATTATTTTAAAAAACATCTTCATGTAGATGAAAAATATCAACAAAAACTTATGGATGTTGATCCCAAAGAGTATATCCGGGATACGGAATTGATGAAAAAATCCATTTTTGCCTTTGCCCTTACCTTTTTAGGCTTTGTCTTGCACCAGTTTCTGCATATTGAGCCGGCGGTGGTAGCGTTGTCCGGCGCCACAATTCTAATGCTCATCGGAACCAAAGAAAGCGATTTGGAAGAAGTGTTTCATTCAGTAGAATGGGTAACCATTTTTTTCTTCGTTGGTTTGTTTGTACTGGTGGGAGGGCTGGTCGATGTGGGTATTATCAAACAAGCCGCATCCTGGATGATAGAAGTTACCAGCGGCAACATAGCCCTTACTTCTTTGATCATTCTATGGGGCGCCGGGATAGCCTCCGCTTTTGTTGACAATATTCCTCTGGTGGCCACCATGATTCCCATGGTTCAGGAGATGGGCGTACAATTAGCGCTGCCGGCGGTAGAAATCTCCACCCTCTGGTGGTCCCTTGCTTTGGGAGCCTGTCTGGGCGGCAACGGTACTTTAATCGCTTCTTCAGCAAACTTAATTGTAGCCTCCATAGCAGTTCGGGAAGGAGCTCCTATTTCTTTCGTAGATTTCCTGAAAGTGAGCATTCCGGTGACTTTGATCTCCCTATTGGTGGCTACCGGGTATGTATACTTTGTTTTCATCAAACTGGGTTTTGCATAAGGGGATATCAAGACAAGTTGCATGGTATGGCATTGAATGACTCTTAAGGGTTGCTTCCTGACCCGCCACGCTTTGGTGGCGGATGAACGTCTTGCCTACAGGGGATTCGCAAGCTGCCTGTAGAAAACTTCTTCTTGGTGGCTCAATAAGTTAGGTGATTAATTTGTTTTTGAAAAGAATTTCACTTTTGAGGGAAAACATCAGCTCCTTTAGCGATTATCCTTTTTCCATCCCCGCCATAAAAAGCTTAAATGAAATTGAGCTTAGCCGCAGTACAACCTTTTTCGTTGGAGAAAATGGCTCTGGGAAATCCACCTTAATAGAAGCAATTGCTTACCAATGCAATTTCAACACCGCCGGTGGAGGACGGAACAATTATTATGAGGTGCCTAAGTCTGAAGCCGCCCTGGGTGATTATATCAGGCTCTCCTGGCTGCCCAAGGTAAGCCATGGATTCTTCTTGCGGGCGGAGTCATTCTATCATTTTGCCTCTCACATCGACGAGGTGGATGATACCGGTTTTCGATCCTACGGTAGCCGTTCTCTTCACCACCAATCACACGGGGAATCTTTTCTGGCTTTGTTTTTACATCGTTTTAAAGGGAAAGCCGTCTATCTCCTTGACGAACCCGAGGCGGCCCTGTCTCCGTCAAGACAATTAGCATTCTTAAAGATATTAAACCATCTGACCAACAGCGGAAACGCGCAGTTTGTTATTGCTACTCATTCCCCGATACTGCTTGGTTATCCGCATGCTTCTATTCTGAGTTTTGATAATGGCAAAATAGAGCCGATTGATTATGAAATGACCGATCATTATCAGATTACCAAGTATTTCTTGAACCATAGAGAAAAGATCCTGGCGGATATCCTGAACAATGATTAGTTGATGTCTTTCTGTTGGTATATAGGCAATTATTTATGGAGTATATTGGTTTAAAGCTGTAGAATTTCGATATAATTAATCAAATGATAGTTAATCGGTTTGAGGGGTTTCATATAAGTATGGCAGAGATTGAAAACAGAGGGCTCGATGATGATTTTTTCAACTTCTTATGTAAGGCGTGCGAATCGGCTCCTGTTCACCGGACCCTGGACATTAGCCTGACCTATTTGGGGCAGGGAGCGGCGGGTCTGAAAATGAACCCCGGACTGGAATTTTCGACCATCCGGGGCAGGCTGCACGGCGGAATCATCGCGACTTTAGCGGATACGGCCATGGGTTGGGCATTTATAACCCTGGGGCGTGCCTGTATAACTATAGATATGTATACGAACTATACTGCCACCTGTTTCGCGGAAAATGAGTTGATTGCTGAAGCAAAAGTCATACATTTGGGGAGGAGGACTGGAGTTGCTGAAGCTGCTTTGTTCAATGGCCAGGGGGAGCTTGCTGCCGTGAGCAGGGGAACATTCTCTGTGCAAAAAGACGTTATGGAGGAGTTCGAAAAAGGGATTTGAGTCGGCTTTATTCCGCTTTTGCTGGTCTTCGCCACCCCGGATATTAGAAACCGCTGCCAGGCATATGGAATGTATCTGCGATTGAGTCCAACAAAAAGAACGTCGTCCCGCTGTTGGCTTGTATTCAAGTGGTCTGCCAATAGAGAAACGCTATCCGGGCCGGAGTATCATCAAGAATTATGCCATTAATTGCAATGTCTTGCAGATTTTTCTGCTCCTGTGGCGCCATCTGATAAGGAGAGTATTTATGTACGAGCAAGTTAGAGAAAACATATTTCGGATCGAAATTCCCTTGCCCCGGAATCCCCTTAGGGCTTTGAATGCTTATTTTATTAAGGGCCAAGACAGGAACCTGTTGATCGACACCGGGTTCAATCAGGAAGAATGCCGTCAAGTCATGGATCAGGCCATGCAGGAGATGGGATTTTCTATGGAGGATACCGATATTTTCATAACCCATTGTCATTCCGATCATGCCGGACTGGCCGGATATCTGGCCAAACCGCAAACCCGTATTTTCACCGGGGACTATACCGCACAGGACATCAGCCGCAATCATGACTTTTTTGTATACTTCGATAATCTGGTGCGACAGGGCGGCCTGTTGGAGATGGGATTGACGCAGAACCCGGCCGCACACCCCGGTTACAGGTACCGGACCAATGAAATCGATGCAAACAGCATCAGCATAGTACAAGATGGTACCGTAATCACCGTAGGGGACTACAGTCTAAACTGCATTCTGACAAACGGTCATGCCCCTGACCACATATGTCTGTATGATGAAAACCATCAAATTCTGTTCAGCGGCGATCATATATTGGGGACGATCACCCCTAACAACACTACTTGGGATGAACCCTGGGAGATTAAGGTGGACTATCTGGACGAATATCTGAAAAGTCTGGCCAAGATTGAGGCATTGGATATTGAGCTGACCTTGCCCGGACACAGGGAAATTATCGCGGATTGTTATCATAGAATCAAGGAACTCAGGTCACATCATGATAAACGGCTGCAGAACGCTCTGGATGTGTTAGGGGAAAATACCATGACAGCAGCGCAAGTCGCCAGTAAAATGGAATGGGATTTGAATATCAAGAACTGGGAAGAGTTCCCCACGGCCCAGAAGCTGTTCGCAACTGGAGAGGCATTATCCCACCTGTCGCACCTGGTGTGCAAAAACATTTTAAACAAGGAACTGCGTGATGGGGTGATCCACTACCATAAGTGACAAAAAAGGAGAACAAAATCGCTGCCGTGATGGTTTCAAAAAAACTAAACAACAAACTTTCGGAAAAAGCGAAAAGGAAAGCAGCAGGCTTGGGGAAGGTTCTTTTTTAAAACAGGAAAAAGAACCTTCCCCGTGCCTGCTTTAAGGAATCATTATTCCATCCCATATCGGCAACGCCGCAAAAATAATCAATGCGCGCAGTGCGAATCCCCCCACAAGAACTGAAGAATCGGCAATGATGGTAAGGTAGGAATGGTGTTGTTTTTGCCCTCCTGCCGTCATTTCAGCGGCCGCTGAAGTATCTTTAACCGTTGGCTTGGCGGCTTTCGAAGCCAGATGTTGAACAGTATAGACTGCCAGGGGGAACAACAGCCCCAGCCCAATGAATATACCCCAAAATTGGAGCGCATATTTACCGGAGATGACCAGTGCAGCAGATTTCTTGGCGATCAATCCATTTCCGCCCGAATTCATCACCCACATAAAAACGGCCACAGCGCCTAACTCTGCCAGGATGAGAAAGATATGGGTCAGATCCTCCCGGCCTTTATCAGACGCTTCTTTTTCAAAAATATGCGCCAGCAGCACGGTGATCGATAGCCCGGTGGATAGGGCGGATACAAAAAAGATGACCGGTATTATTCCTGAACTCCAGAAGGGGATGGCCTCTATCACGGAAATCAGAAATCCGGTATAGCCCCCTGTCGCCACCGCCAGTATGGCCCCAGCCCATGTGACCGCACCGGGAACCGCTTCATTTTTATAGGTGAGATACCCTTTCAAGAGGCCCACTAAAATAAAGACGGCCAGAACGATGGTGCCCCAGGTCATGACCGAACTGAAATTAGTAACCAGCCTGACCAGCAGCCAGGGTTTATAAAAACCCTGCCCCAAATCAAACACCAGCAATAATGTGCCGAGGCCCACTATCGGTCCCGCAATGTAATATCCCATTCTTTTAAGCCCGGAATTATTGCCCAGCCAGCCCAGTTCGGCGGCAAATGAAGTCAGATAAGCACCCGCCCCCAGGCCGCCCAAAAACAAGTATGTCACCACCAGCCAATTCCAGTGCATTTCCATGATTTTGATACCTCCTAGCTATTGTTACTTCGGAATGACCACCAGCGAGGGTTTGGTCAGTTCAGGAGCAGGCAGCCATTGAATCTGCGCCACGCCCCCCTCGGTCTTTTGTAAATCAACCAGTCTGCCGAAAGTTAAGGCTTGGGTAGGGCAAGCCTCCACGCAGGCAGGTTTTAGGCCTTTTGCCTGGCGTTCATAGCAAAAATGGCATTTGGTGATTCTGCCGGTTTCTTCACTCAATTGAGGAGCATGGTAAGGGCAAGCATACAGGCAGTATTTACACCCTACACAGATTTCTTTGTCATGCACAACGATCCCGTCTTTATCCCGCTTTTTGTAGGCCTTGACCGGACATACCGAAACACATACCGGTTTTTCACAATGATTACAGCTGATAGAAAGATAAACCTCCGGTCTGCCGCTGCTGATAACCCGACGCCATTTTACGCCGTCTTCCCATTTGTTAGTAGTCTTGCAGGCGGTGGCACATTTCCGGCAGCCGATACATTTTTGCTGATCATGCATGAACCCCAATTGATCAGGGTACTTGGGTATATTTGGATCCGCTTGTGCTAACTGTCCCGGTAAAACACCGACAGCCAGGGTGCCGGCGAATAATGCTCCCATTTTTATGACACTGCGGCGGCTGATTTTTAACTCATTTGATTTGTCCATTTTAGTCTCCTTCCCCCGTGAGTTGGCACAGTGGTAAAAATCCCCTTCTTCCTTAATTCACTTATGGCAATTTCTCCGATTCTTCCGGTGATAGCACCGGTAATCAAAGCAGATACGAGAAGGATGGGGAGATAATAAAATACGATAAACTGACCCAGCAACAAAGAGGCCACGATGATCTGGGCGGTATTATGAATGAATGCCCCCAGGACACTGATCCCTTTGATACTGAAATACTGCGAGAATCTTTTATAAATCAGCAGCATGATCAAGGCGCTCAGGATGCCCCCGCTTAGGCTAAAAGCCAGCATCATTACGCCTCTGGTCAATAACGCCACCACAAAACAGCGGATGATCACTATCAATAGCACATCTGTCAAAGGCAGAAAGACAAGAGCCACTAAGGTAATAATATTTGCCAAGCCGAGTTTTACTCCCGGAACGGGTACTGGCACTGGAATGATCGATTCCAGCAAGGATACTAATATTGCATTGGTAACCAATATGATGATGACTGCATATCTCCGATTTTTGCTCATCATGACCCGCTTTCTAAAAGTGACAGACTTAAAATCCAGCTTTTTGAAAATGAGGGCATCCCAAATTATAAAGTGAATTATCTATGGAACACCCTCTTTTGATTGTCACTTTAGTTGTACCTGTAGACGCAGCTGTTACGGATTATTTAACCGGAATCTTTACCTCTGCCCGGCTATCATAAGCCTTTTTCAGCGCTCCGATGAAATCGCCGTGGGCATCTTTGAGGCTGACACTTGCGCCGGAGGTTACATCTGCCAGAACCTGTTTTTCTTCATCGGTGAGCTGGGAATACTTCGCCTGCTCGTCAGGGTCGGTTGAATTTGCTTTCAAGGGACGGCCGTTTTTATCGGAAGTATTCTTAGCAAACCACGCCTCAACTTCAGCGACTGTTTTGCCTTTAAAAAACTCTTCATATACCGCATATTGTTCCGATATATTCATGCCATAAGCAGCATCGCCGCGTTCGAGCTTGGTTTGCCATTCACTTACTTCTTTGGCAGCTATTTCAACGGTACTGGCGGGGGCGGTCAGATAACCGGCTTGTCCAGGCCAGCCTGAAAAACGAGGTGCGCCTTCATGTTCTGAATCGTTGGGAGAGAGGACTTCCAATGCATCAAAATGTACGCTGATTATTTTGCCTTCCTTGTCAAACGTAGCGTCCGCAGTAACAGTAGAAATAGAGTAAATTTGCCCCCCGGCAGCATCTTTGCCAGGCCCGACACGGAAAACCGAGGTCTGTCCTGATCCATTGGAGACCGTTAATTCCTTGGGCTGGAATATGAATCCGGCAATAAATACCACGATTGCCACCAAAGCAACGACTACGGCAACGATCTTCATCTTTGACATACAAAATCCTCCCACTTGATTTTATTGAATAGTACATAATGAGTTTCACACCTGAGGAGGATATTTTAAATCCTGATTTATGTCCCGGCAATAAGTACATTTGTCCCGAACAGGGCTTTTTGCATCCGCCAGGCTTGCAGAGGCTTGCTTCCTGTCCTGTAAACGTAAAAAGAGTAAATACATTGTTTTCACGGCTTGATCTTTCCAATATCATCATTTTCTTCCGCTTGTCCTGGGCTGTCCCAAAGCTTAAAATGGCTCTAGAAACATTACTATTTTAGTCGTATTTATCCTGTTTAATAAAGGGTATATAAAAGAGAATTTAAGCTGCCTGTTTGTTTAAAGAAAGCGGGCAGCTAACGTTTCACAGCAGAAAGGGATAAAAGTGGCTCTGCGAAGACATCTATTGAAACTGATAGGGTTAGTTTTGGTCATAGTCGCGGCGGCATGGCTATTAACTGCTGTTGCTGCCAACAAGCGCGATGAGATGGCGAACAAAGCCTTTGTGGCGGATTCTTTTGCTATGGGAACAGTCATATCTCAAAAGGTATTTGGGGCAAATGGACAGACTGCGGTTGACGAGGCTACAACGAAGATCGAGGATCTGGATAAACTGCTGACATTTAATGACACGCAAGGGGATATCTACAGGCTTAATCAAAATGCGGGGATTATGGGCATTGAACTGGATCCGGCGACAGTAAAAATCATCAATAAAGCGCAAGAGATATCTGAAATGAGTCATGGGGCCTTCGATATCACAGTAGGCCCCCTGGTAAAAACCTGGCAAATAGGAACAGATGCACAGCGCATCCCGTCACAAGAAGAACTGAACAGATTGCTGCCTTTGGTCAATTACGAAGATATCGACATTGATAATAATGTGGTCACTATCAAAAATAAAGGGCAGATGATCGATCTCGGAGGCATTGCCAAGGGATATGCAGGGGACGCGGTTATTGAGATCTACAGGAGACAGGGCATTACTTCCGCTTTTATCAATTTGGGCGGAAATGTTGTAACACTTGGTAACAAGCCAGACGGCGCCCCATGGAAAGTCGGGATCCGTGATCCCAGGCCGGCAGGAAATCCGAGTGGGAAAGATATTGGAATCGTTAAAGTAACGGATAAAGCGGTTGTTACAGCTGGAGATGATCAACGTTATTTTATGGAAAATGGACGGCGTTATCATCATATTCTGGATCCCAAAACCGGATATCCGGCCGAATCTGATTTGATGAGTGTAACCTTGATCACTGAATCTTCGCTGGATGCTGATGCTCTGGATACTGCCGTCTATATTTTAGGCCTTGAAAAGGGCAGGGAGCTGATCCGGCAGTATGGAGGCGTTGAAGCTGTGTTTATTACAATCGACAAAAAGATCTATGTTACAGAAGGGCTAAAAGAAAGTTTTGAGTTCCTTGGTGAGGGCAGCGGATACGTTTACCAGCAATAACATCGAACGGGGAAGCGAAATATGGAAAACATGAAAAGGTTTAAAAGAGGCGATCTGTTTTTATACTTGATAGGGTTTATCATCATGCTTTCACTGGCGGGATTCTACCTTAAGGGTGAGGCTGCCCAAGGCGAAGAGATCGATGGGCGCACAGCGGTGATAAGCAGAGATGGCAATAGAATAGCGGAGTTAGACTTAGATACGCTGGAAGAACCCCGGTATTTTAAACTTGAGGATGGCATCCAGGTAACCATTGTAGCGGAAAAAGGCTCCATAAAGTTCTTGGAAGCCGAGTGCCCGGATAAAATCTGTGTAAAAACAGGGACATTAACCAAACCCGGAGACCAGGCCGTCTGCATGCCTAGCAGAACCATCGTCAGAATCTTAGATAACTAAAGGATAAACCTCGATGAATAATACATTGAACAGAACGTTGCATCCCTTGAAAAAGGGAAAAGCTCAAGGACTAACCGCCATGAATAAGAAAAATCACAGTACTTTCATAGACTTGGATGGGTTTATTAAAGCCCTTCTGGCGATTGGCATAGCAACGCTGCCGTTTTATTTTGAAAAGCAGGCCAGTTATGAAATATTTCTGGTTTATCTATTGATGGTTACCCTGGTATCAAGAATTCGATATCGCACCTTATTACTCAGCGCCGGGTCGTATTGTATTATCGTGTTGATCCCTTATTTATTCGGGATATTGATGAATATATCCCTTTATTATTTGACTAAAAACGAAGCATTTATCATTCATCAAGGGTCTCAAGAGGTCTTCTCCAGGTTATTCAGATTGTTCATTATCTGGTATGCAAGCATCCTTTATTTCCATACCACCCCCATTGAAACAGTCTTGGGCTTATTGGATAAATTGCTTTTCCCTTTTAAGTTGATCAAGCTGCCGGTTCAGGATTACTTAAAAGTAGTCATGTGCATCGTCATGGAATTGAAGGGGACCGGGGAAAAGTTAAAGACAGGATTTGTAGAGCAGGGCCGCTCCGTGATCGGAGGAAGCCGGCGCAATCTGAAGTCAAAATTAAACGGGATATCGCAAATCATCGTTTCGTCGCTGGTCGATTCGTTCCAAAAGCTGGATGAGTTAGAAAGGATGGTCGAAAAAGTCAGCGCCCAGGACCTGTTCGAGTATGAACTCAAAATGACCAGACACGAGGGGATCGCCGCCTTAAGTATCACTTTGTTGATATTGACGCTTTACATTATTGAAAAAGGGAATGGACTGCTCATATGACTATCATTGAATTCTTATTATATCTAATCTATGGGTTTTCTATGGTCATGATGGGGACTTTCGCCATCATGCAAAAAGATTCCAAGATAATGAACTTCTCGTTAATAAGATCCATTAAGTATTTGGGCTATTTTGGAATTATCCATGGCATGAGTGAATGGATCACCATGATCATCAAACTTGAGTTATGTCATCCCCATCTGTATATTCAAGTTTATTATGTTAACCTGATGCTCAAAGCCTTATCCTTTACATTCCTTTTATACTTCGGGCTGGACTTATTAGCTATTCGGGAAAAGTACAAGAATATTTTGCTGAGAATACCTTTGCTTGGTTTTCTGCTGTATTTATTTGGTTTCTATTTGTTAACTTCTCATTATGGTGTGGATTATCATTTGTCGAATGATCATTTCAAGATTATTAGCATACGTTATTTGATGGCAGTTCCGAGTTGCGCCATAGCTGCCGCCGCTTTGTATGCGAATGCCCGGTTGATAGAGAAAACCAAATCCGCTGAAATAGCGAAAAGGTACAAGAATTTGTCCTGGATCTTCATCGCTTACGGTTTTGTAGAAGGATTGCTGGTATCCAAAGCGGCTTTTTTCCCGGCCAATATTATCAATAACGAGATATTTCCAGAATACTTCATCCTAATCACCTTATCTTTTAAGGCAATCGTCGGATTTATCATCAATTATTCATTGATCAAAGTAATCGATACTTTTAGCTGGGAACAAGAGGAAAGGCTGTTTCAATTGGAAAAACTCAGAATAGCCTCTGAAGAAAGAAGAAAACTGGGACTTGAAATACACGACGGCATTATTCAGCAATTGTATGCCATAGGATTGAAAATTGAGTATCTATCCAGATACAAAGAAGACAAAGCTTCGGCAATAAATATTCTAGAAGAAGTAAAAGTGAATATAACGGCAACTATAAATAAGATCAGGGAATTTATATCTGCCGATGCTTTAGATGAAATTGAACTGGATAGATTAAAAGACAGCCTGGAACAGTTGGTGCGTAAATACAATGAAACTCAAAGTGTAGAGATTGTGCTGAAGTGTAAGCTTTCCCCTTATACAGTGGGTGATTTATTAGCAGAGAAGACCACGCAGATTTATTATATTGTTCAGGAAGCTATCACCAATGTTATCAAGCATTCTCAAGCCGATCATGCTGAGGTCTTATTGGAGGGTACCCCTGATTTTATTTATATAACTATCACTGATAACGGGATAGGGATCTCTCAGGACATAAAGCTGGAGCAACAGTTTGGCATCCGTTCCATGAAGGAAAGAGCCCAAAGAGTCAATGGATTTTTCAAAATCGAAAGCCTGCTTAAAGGTACTCGGATCGAACTTAAAATACCCTGTGAGGAAGCACTGATATGAGCGATTATATTAAAGTATTGATAGTAGATGATCACGATATCGTCAGGGATGGATTAAAGCTGATTTTGGAACTGGATGAGCGAATTATGGTATGTGGGGAGGCCAATGGTCTTCAGGAAGCCCTTGATTCGATACAAAAAACGTGCCCGGATGTTGTGCTGCTTGACTTTCGGCTGCCTGACGGGGACGGGGTCAATGGGTGTTTAACCATTAAGAGGCGCTTCCCTCAAATCAAGATTATTATCTTAACGGCTTTTTCGCAAAATCATTTAGTCATTGAAACAATCAGAGCAGGCGCGGATGGTTATTTGTTGAAAAATATCAAGAGTCAGGAATTAATAGAGAATATCATTAAGGTTTATGAGGGCGATTGCGTCTTAGATACTTCCGTAACCGAGGGCGTTTTCAACAACATTGCCATTCCGGATATCGAATTGCCTTCACAGGACCTTAATCTGAGCTCGAGAGAAAAAAATATATTGCAGATATTGAGCCAGGGCAAGTCGAATTGTGAGATTGCTGAAGCCCTGGGTATCTCCGAAAAAACGGTTCGCAACTATATCAGCACCATATTCAAGAAACTAAATGTTACCAATAGGACTGAGGCGGCGGGTTACTGGATCAGAACGCGAAATAACTATTCCAGTTCGTTTGAGCCCCAGGGTTAATATGCAGAAGTGTGAGAGTCACCTGAGATGACTGAAGGATGCGTCCCGTTTAATGAGGGTATGCCTAAATTGGCGTAAAGTCCAAATCGATATAGAGTAAGGCGGTAGTTTTTAGGGGCAGTTGGCCGGCGTAGTCAACTGCCCCTTTAAATTTGCATTATGCTTTATGGCTTTCTGATGTCAATCCTGTTTGATCCGAGATACGCTGCCGAATAGATCGAGGGCGGGCCAAAACGGAGTGCCGCTGCGTATTATATTAGAGGCATAATTAGGAAGTTAAGTGGCGCCGGATCTGATAAGCCGGTATTAGCAGAGGAGGAGAATATTATGTATTCGGTTGGGGCTATTGTTATAGCCGCAATGTTGTCTGAGGCGGTCTGGGAAACCGGAAAAATGGTCTGGCAAAAAGGCAAAGTGTCAGTGGATCGTGTGGGAGCGCTGGTAGTCGGATTGCTTATTGCTGTAGGAGCGGGTTTGGATATGTTTTTACTGGTTGGCATAAACTTTTTTCATCCACTTATCGGCCAAATACTAACCGGGATACTGTTATCCAGAGGCGCTAACTTTGTCCACGATTTACTGAAATCCGCTGAAGGTATAGTTCAACGGAAGAAAGCTACCCCCTAATTGTTTGGGGGATTTTAATATCAACGATAGGGTGAGGTTATGTACGAGCAAATCCGGGAGAATCTATTTCGAATTAAAATCCCCCTGCCCCGCAATTCTCCTAAGGCTCTCATGTTTTCTCCAGGGCAGGATGAACCTGTCAATCGGCACCAGGTTTAATCAAGAAGCAAGGAATTGCGGGATGGAGTGATACTTTTTTAAGCGACAAAAAGGACCGTCCCCATTTGGCATTTTTGTTTCAAAAAAATTCATTTTTTAATTCGCATACAAATATACTGTTAAATATCAAACATTGTGTTACTATAATTGCGAGGTGATAATGTTGGATATTAAAATTGAGAGCCTGATACCTTTTGAAAAAATCAAGAACGATGTAGATTCGGTTTTTCAGTTGGTTGACAAGAACAATACCGTAGTTCTGCTGAAAAACAACCAGCCGGTATATTTGATAGTCAAATATGCGGCCGATGGGGAAGCCCTTGGAAACATAACAGTCGCCAGCAGCGAAGGCAAAACTGCCGGAAAACGCGGTCGCAAAAGCAAAGCCCCCGGGAGCCGGAAAGCCCGCAAAGGCAAAACCGCCGAAAGCGCCGGCGAAAGCGTCAATACAGGGAGCAGCGAAACCCCCAAGTACACGCTGCAGGAAGCTATGAAGCTGGTTCTGTCGGAAACCGAGGGGAAACAGATGCATGCCGCTGAACTGGCCGAAGAAGTATACCAGCGCGGGTTGTATCTAAAAAAGAACGGCGCCAAGGCGGAATACAACCAGCTGCGCGCCAGATGCACCCATTATCCGGATTTGTTTGAGGCTCTGCCGGGAAATATCATAAAGCTCAGAGAAGTTGTAGAATAGGGGATATCGATGGCGTGAAACGCCCTGCCAAGGCTAAAAGTAATTCAACCCCACTTGGATTCGGCCGGGGAGCAGCTCCATTATAATGTAAGACAGCCATTTTTCACGGCGCTTATTAGTCATTGAGCCGGGATTTATCATCAGAATGCCCCTTTTGGTCTGTACCAGAGGCTGATGACTGTGCCCGAAAATTATCAGGTCCACATTATCATCTGCGAATTGATCATAAGCCCTTTCCAGGGTGGTTTTGTCGTGCCCGTGACCGTGGAAAATCCCGATTCTATATCCTGACAGAGTAATCACCTGTTTCTCCCTGGTGGCGCGTCTGATCCTGATTTCATCGCAATTTCCCCACACACTGTACAGCTTCTTATAACTCTTCATAAATTCGTAGGTCTCAAAGCTTACGAAATCGCCGGTATGAATAATCACTTCGACTTCGTGAAAAGCATTCCTCACCAGAGCCAACCAGTCGTCCGCAAGCTCGGTTATATGAGTATCGGAAAGAATCCCTATTTTCATGGTATAACCTCCTAACCCAAGTGGAACGGTTCTTGCTTTCTCCCGGGAGAGCCGCCTGTGTCTCAGGCGCCATGAGTGGGGGCTTTGTAGGTTGACCAACCCAGCAAATCGTAAATCACTCAGTAGGCCAGCAAACCTTCGATAATCATAGCCACACCTAGAATACCGAGTACAATGCTTACCCAGCCGCTCATAACCAGGGGATTAAAAATAACCAGGTAGAGCAGAACCAAACCGGCAACAAGCCTGATGATACGGTCTAAATAGCCCAGGTTGCGGCGCAAGGACAAATGCACGTCATAACACCTCCATATTCCCATTATGCGCATTATTCAAACGGGTGATTCACGGCCGGCGGGAAAGTATCGACTTTGGCTGACCCGCGCGCACAAATTCTTGATTTGCTTTCTGCCGAGGCACAAGGCAGAAGCGTTCCCGGCTTGCGCAGGAATAATAGTTTTGAATCGCGAATATTCAGGTGAATTTGATTCTAATTGTAGAGGTGTTGAAAATGGAATACTATGCTGGCCTGATTTTATTTAAAGGAGTCATGTATGAGCATCTTTGAAATTATTATGCTAATATGTTTTGGATTTGCGTGGCCATTTTCGATTTATAAATCCTATAAATCCGGTTCTAATGAAGGAAAGAGCCTGATATTTCTGTTCATTGTTTTTACAGGGTATATTGCCGGGATCTTGCACAAAATATTATACAACTTCGATATAGTTGTATATTTATATGCTTTAGATGGAGTTTTGGTGGGAATTGATATTTTGTTATTCCTGAGGAACCAAAGAAGAGCAAGCGGGAACTGTTCTTGACTTGCGCTTTAGTATAATCCCGTGGTAGTTTCATATAGGGGATGATTGAGCCCCGATCGGCTGCAAGAAAATTTTAGAATTAAAATGTATCCCTCCGTCATACTTGAAGCTGGAAAAGTCATTTTTAAGAGAGTGCTTTCCTCGATAAAAACGGGGAAATGAAGGTGAGCTATGGATTATCATAAACCAATACCGTTAAAACAACCCCCCGTTCTCGATGCTATAGAAGTTGAAGAGAACGGCGAACCGCTGGTATGCTTGTCAGACTATGGGGAGGATTTCATATTTGAACCGGTGTATTATAATAAAGGGATTCAAGGCTCGATAAATACACTCTATGCCCGGGAACAGGTTGCCCAAAAACTATTGAAGGCATCCAAATTATTGCCGCACGGTTACAAATTCAAGATTTTCGATGCCTGGCGGCCCTTCGATGTCCAAATGAGTTTGTACAACAGTTTTTTACAGGAGAATCTGGAATTGAAATCTGCCGGTAAATCCCTGGAGGAAATCCGTAAAATAACCCGCCAGTATGTTACTTTTCCCAGCCGGGACCCTATGAAACCCTTTTTACATGCTACGGGCGGAGCCATCGACTTGACGATTGTTGATCAAGGCCGGTATGTCGATATGGGTACCGAATTTGATGCCTTTATGGATAAAGCGCATACATGCTATTTTGAGATAAATAATAGTGATGCGACCATTACCAGAAACCGCCGTTTATTATATAATGTCATGAGCGAATGCGGTTTCGTAAATTACCCTTTTGAGTGGTGGCACTTTGATTACGGTGACCCGGTTTGGGCGTTTTATAATAGCTGCAATGCCATTTACGGAGGAATCGGCAGCTGCGAATAATTCATATTGATTACGCTCTCTGAAAGTGTGTGTAACAAAAAGCTGCAAGAAACACTATCAAGAAAGTTGATGTTCATTTAAATGAAAAATAATCGGTTGGGCAAGAATAGAAAGTCCATGAAGTACGTCACGGTTATGCTGGTTATCGTTACCGTATTGCTCTGGCTGCTTTGTCTGGCGGTTGAATACATTCTGGGCTCCCGCTCGGGAGATTTTGAGTTTTTGGCGATAATGGAGACAGTGGCCGAGAATCTTATCGGTATACTCCCCCCGCTTATTATCTTCAACTTTGCTTACGAATATTTTACTAAGCTGTATGTATCCGAAGAAATATCGGAAAAAATCGCTGAGACCATGATGAGCAATACCGATGTTATCGATCGTTTCAGCGATGAATCCAAAAAGGATTTTGTCTTCGCCTCTCTGAACTCGATTCTCAACAAGGAAAAAGGCGAAGTTGTCTACAATATCATCAAGCCGTACATAGATTTTGAGTTTAATATTAGGAGAAATTTTAAGTATTTTATTAGTTTGGATGAATATCGCGGCAAGAACTGGCTTTTCTCTTGCGATGATTACTATGCTGTCACTGAAAGAATCTCGTATACTAAGGTGCTGTCGAGCAATAAAACATTCCAGAGTGTTTTTAAACTGGGCTTTTTTGTGCAAGATGCCGATCTCGATGAAAAACTCAAAGCCGATACTTATCTTTTTAGAGAGAACTTGCAGATAAAGAACCAAGACCTGATAAGATTGATAGCTCTCACGGATGAGGAAAAATTAGATTTTGTAAAGAACCAGCTGGCGCTAAAAGTCTTGATAAACAAAACCGCAGCACAGCTAGTGAGTGTTGAAATCGGGGAGAACGGCATTGAGCTGGTATTTGAGACCGTTCACTTGAATTTGACCGAAGCGCAGGTCGAGATATATTTTGTCATGCCCCAATTAAAAAGTAAAAACAAATTTTTGGTATCCATTCCCGAACCCACCTGCAAAGTAGATATTTCTTTCTATTACCCCCGCGATTACTTGAATGTCACTTTAATTCCTTTTTTGAACGGAGAGTACAACAGCAAAGATGCTGTTCAAGTGGACGGCGTCAGAAATATCGAGTTTGATAACTGGGTCATCCCCATGAGCGGAGCCGTTTTTATCTGGGAAGAATGCAAGTAGCCGCGCAAAAGATTGGTTTTATTCCCCATAATACAGAACCAGACGGTTCTGGTGTCAACTCCACACCTTTCCCAGTACATGGGTGTAGAAAAACATAACAATTAACTGGTGCCAAACTGTTTGCGACTGGGTACCGGGTCTTAATAATGGGTCTTAATAATGTATGGAAATGATTCCACATCTATTTTAGGTTGGGTATGAATATGAATGAGTCAATTGATAAATTTGGGAAACGTTGGCAAGACTATATCAGTAAAACGGAAAAGCTGGACAAGTATTCAGACAGATTAAGCTCGCTGCGTTTATACTGCTTCCTCATCGGTGCTTTATTAACCGGGATGGTTTTTTACTATAGCGGACCAACCCCTGGATTTATCCTTTTAAGTATTTCGTTGAGCACTTTTTTATGCCTGGTCCTAAAGCATGATAAGGTTATCAGGCAGGCCAACCGATATCGCTATATGGTAGAAATAAATCATAAATGCGTGCAGCGGCTGGAAGGGGATTGGACCTGCTTTGATGATGATGGAAAAGAATATGCCAATCCTCAACACAGATATATTGATGATCTGGACATTTTCGGACGCAGCTCGCTGTTTCAGTGGCTAAATACCAGCAATACCTATCAGGGAAGAGAATTTATCCGAGATTGGCTGGAAAATCCTCTGCAGGATAGGGCGAGGATTACCGAAAGGCAAAAAGCCGTCCAGGAACTCGCTTTGAAGCTGGACTGGACTCAGGATTTACAGTGCCTGGGCATGGGGGCAGCGAATTTTAAGAAAAATCCTGAAAACCTCTTTGCCTATGTGGAAAATGCAGAGCAGCTGTTTTCTAAAGCTTGGATCAAGGCTATATTTTATATCCTGCCCGTTATGACCATCGCATCTTTTATTCTCGGGTATGGAGCTCGATCTGTTTCGATATATATACCCCTGGTTTTGTTCGGCTTACAGTTCATTGTTAATATCTGGGGAAGCCGGCGGGTAAACCAGATTCTGGATACGGTCCATACCTATAAAAACAAGCTATCTGTTTATCAGGGACTGTTCGAGCATATCGAAAAGGAAACGTTTCGCGAGCCTTATCTGTTGGAACTACAATCCGGGCTGTTTAATCAAGACGAGCCCGCCTCACAACAGATAAAAGTTCTGGACAAGATTGTCGGAGCGATTGGATTTAAGTATAATCCGATTATTTATTTTATTCTTAATAATGTAATTTTTATGGATTTCCATTGTGTATTTGCCCTGGAAAGATGGAGAGCCAAATCCGGTTCATACTTGCGTAAATGGGTCTATCATCTCGGCATATATGAAGCCCTGTCAAGCATGGCTTTGCTTGCCCAGTTAAACCCTCATTGGTGTTATCCTGAGTTTGATCAGAACAAGCTTTTTATTAACGCCGAGGATATAGGACATCCGCTCATTGCTGCAAAAAACAGAGTTGTCAACCAACTTAGCGTGGAAAACCAGATATGTGTTGTTACGGGCTCCAACATGTCAGGAAAAACGACTTTACTAAGGACCATAGGGGTAAATTTGGTGCTGGCCTATGCCGGGGCTCCGGTATGTGCCAGGCATTTTGCCTGTTCAATCATGGATATCTTTACTTCGATGCGGATCAATGACGATTTAAATAGCGGCATCTCTACATTTTATGCGGAATTGCTGCGGATAAAAATGATCATTGATTATGCCCAAAACCATGTTCCCATGATATTTCTCATTGATGAGTTGTTTAGAGGAACCAATTCACGGGATCGGGTTGCGGGGGCCCGGAATGTTCTTATGAACCTTAATAAAGATTGGATTATCGGTTTGATATCGACCCATGATTATCAATTGTGCGATTTTGAAGATGAGCCGGGCGGTAGGATCAAAAACTATCATTTTATTGAAACCTACTCAGACGATGCAATACAGTTTGACTACCGCCTAAGATCAGGACCATGCAAAACCAGCAACGCCAGGTATCTGATGAGGATGATTGGCATTGACATATTGGATTAGTTTCGCGGAATTGTCGGCGGGCTGACTCCGGCGTCCGGGTGACAGGCTGACAAGGGTGAAGGGGACCGTCACCGTCCCTAACGGTCACCCCCGCTTGCGCGCATGCCTTTAATGCCTTTAATAACCGGTCCCCGCTTACGGCATAATTATGATAATATAGACTAGGAAATTATCTGAAAAGGTGAAGCTCAATGAGTATTTTCGGTCAAGCGATCAAGGGCACAGTTGGATTGCTGGCTAATGGACTTGATTGCATTATCACCGCAAGTACCCGTCAGATCGGGAAAAAGTACAGAGATAGCGACCTTGTTAAAACCGCCGGTGAGATCGGATCCAATACGGTGCGGGTGACGGAAAACACGGTTAAAACCTTGACCGACGTAGTGGATGGAGGCCTTGAGGCTGGAGCAGGTTATCTTATAAAGGATGAAATAAAGGTAGACAGCGGCATAAAAAGGGCTAAAACCGCGGGTAAAGATCTGGTTTCGGGTGTGGAACGAGGAATTGCCAGTACTTATGAAGCAGGCGCCAAGACCACCGGCAGCGCAGTGGAGGCCGGGAAGCATTATTTCAAAGGCGACAAAACGATGGCCCGTCAGGAGCTGGCCAATACCAAGACGCATGCTAAAGAATTGGGTAAATTAATAGTGGTGGGTTTGCTGGCATTTGGGGCTATGGATAATGGTGTTAAAAACAAGAGCAACCAAATAGTATGATAGCAAATACCTCAACCGACCAGAAATATAAACCGCAACGTCAATGCGCGTTGCATCGTTGCTGATTAATACTGAACCAACGACATATCTGGAGCTTTTTATATAGATTATGAATTATATGAATGATATTACTGATGCGATTAGAAGTTTTATTAGGTATGTAGATGCTGCGGCCGTTAAGCTGAAGCAGCCGGTGAAAATATATTTAGCTGTAGTGCTTGCGGTGCTGCTTGCGGCGAGCGCTCCTATCCGCGCCGCCGCGGCGAATGAAGCTTTTCAAACGCCCCAGATCGTATCTGAATCGGCGGTACTGATGGATGCTAAAACCGGGCAGGTTTTATATGAGAAAAACATGCATACCCAGCTGTACCCGGCCTCCATTACCAAGATCCTGACCATACTTCTGGGAATAGAACACGGCCAGCAGCAGGATAAGGTTACTATGTCGCGGGAAGCGGTGTTCAGCATCCTCAGGGGATCTTCGCATATCGCCCTTACAGATGGCGAAGAGATAACCCTTGAACAGGCCTTGATGGCGGCCATGCTGCCTTCGGCCAACGACGCCAGCAACGGCATCGCCGAACACATCAGCGGCAGCGTGGAGGATTTTGCGGTGTTGATGAACCAGCGTGCCCGTGAAGCCGGGGCCTTGAACAGCAATTTCGTCAACCCCCACGGGTTGCCCGATGAGGAGCATGTGAGCACTGCCTATGACATGGCTATGATCACCAGGGTTGCCTTGCAGAACGATAAATTCAGGGGGATTTTTGGAACGGTACGCTACACCATTCCCTCGACCAACAAGCAGCCTGAGTCCCGTGATTTGTGGTCGGAGCACAGAATGCTCACCACCAACAAATTTTACTATGAGGGAGTGATAGGGGGCAAGACCGGCTATACCGCGATATCCCAGAATACGCTGGTGACGGCCGCCCAGCGCGGGGATCGCGAACTCATCGCGGTGGTCATGAAAAGTCAGGCTTACGGGGTGTATACTGATACCATGGCCCTGTTTGATTACGGATTCAATCAGTTTACAGAAGCCAGCTTTAATCCCGCTGAACTTGTAACCCCTTCCCGCGGCCAGGACCAAACCAAACTTATAGCCGATATTTTAAATCAAAATCAAGATACTATTTTTACCCGGCTGATTCACAACAGTATCAGCCCTGAGGAGGTATCGGTTGATTACCGGCTGGTGGATGAAAGTCAGAACAAACCGCCTGATCTGCAGTTGAATATTCGACTTGACTCCGCCGGCAGCCTGCAGTATGCCGATTTGGGATCGGTGTATCTATATAATTTTGATCCTGCGGAAGAAAACGGCCGGCCGGCTTGGGTCAGCTTCGTTGTCACGGCCTTCAAGGTGCTGGCATATCTGATAATAGGCATTGTAGCCCTGTTGTTTATCTTGCGCTGGTTCATCAGAGCGCGCCGCATGCTGAAGCGCAGAATCAGGCTATAAATCCAGAATCGCCAGCGGGGAGGTTCTTAAAACGGCAGACTGTCTAAGAAGTTAAAACCGCCCGTCATGCGGGCGGTTTCAGCTGATATTGCTGTTATACAGGATCCCTATTCACATTAACCGGGTGGTTATTTCATAAATCACACAACATAAAATCCAATTTGGGCTGGCTTATGTAATAGCTCTCTATTCAAGCGCGGATTCATCCGCAATGGGATCTTCTGCGCCTTCATCTGAATTCTCATCGGCAGCCCCGTCATCAACGATGTTTTCGTCAGTGGTCCCCTCGCCGGTATTCTCATCGACAGTGCCTTCATCCGGAACGGCTTGATCGCCTTCAGGGTCAGAGGCCACTATGTCCACAGTAGAGGTTTCACTGTTCCATAAAACCGTATAACCCAACGCCTCAGCCGCATAACGAATGGGGATGCAGGTCCGGTCCCCGGTTAAAACTGCCTTGGTGTCCATTTCTTTTGCTTCCCCATTAACAGTGTAAGTATTGTTCCCAATAACAAATACTACAACGATCCCGTCTTTTTCAAAGGTAGCCTGATATTGTTCTGCATCCCAGCTCACAGTTGCCCCTAAAGCTTCCATCGGAGCTCTCATCGGAACCAGGGTACGATTATTTTCATCTATGTAAGGCTTTTGGTCCACAAACTCCACGGCCTGTCCTTCGATCAACACTGGAATGTCGGCAGCGATTGCCTGTGTGGCAAACAAGCCTATCATCAGAATCGCAAATACCAGAATCAATTTTTGCTTCATGAGTACCTCCTAATCTTTACCTGAACTCTTAAGTACAACTGAAATAACTCTCCCGGTTTGTCCTGATATTTAATATATGTTAAGCAACTGCTGTAGGCAACCAGGCTAATTTGAACATTATGGCCGAATATCTAACAATAACTCCATATTTCATGGAAATATTATCATGTTTATTTGAGAGATTAGCCTCATAGGTAAATATTACATATACAGGGTGACCACTGGGTGGCGACTGCCGAAGGGCAATATTGGGGGACGGTCCCGGCTTGCATCCTTGCCTCAGGCATAAAACTAATAAATAGCCATATTATGGTTATAAGACCAGTAAAGGTATTAGGGCTGGGGAGGAGAAAACTTGGATAGCAGTCTGACCGTTCCTGGTATCTTTGATGATAATCCCAACATTTGTTTAATTGTGGTGGATAAAGAGGGCTTAGTCAAATACATGAATAAGACCTATCTGCGGGTGCTGAAATTGTCTGCAGACAAGGCATTGGGGCAGCCGATCGCCTCCATCACCCCGGCCACACAGACCACCAAAGTCCTTCGCACCGGCAAGGCGATAACCGCCTATAACTGGAACATCAACGGCTATCAGATGATCGCTTCTGCAGTTCCGATTTTCAAAGAAGATGAGTTGGTGGGCTGCTTCTCTTACAGTATTTCCATGAATATCTGGGACCACAAGAATATACTGGAGAACCTTCTGGCGGAAAACAACATGCTCAAAGGCGAGGTTTTGAATGCACATACCTCAAGATACTCTTTTGATGATCTGATTGGGGAAGAACGCGTATTTCTCCAGGCCAAAATTCTGGCCAGGCAGGTAGCCCGGCAGGATAATACCAAGGTGCTGATCATCGGCGAAAGCGGCACTGGCAAAGAGTTGTTCGCCCATGCCATTCACAAGGCCAGTATACGCTGTAACCGCCCTTTTGTGCGGGTTAACTGCGCGGCCATTCCGGAGTCACTGCTGGAGGCCGAGCTTTTTGGCTATGAGGACGGGGCCTTCACCGGAGCCAAAAAAGGAGGCCGGTTGGGGAAATTTGAACTGGCTAACCACGGCACCATTTTCCTCGATGAAATCGGGGAAATGCCCCTGGCCATGCAGAGCAAGCTCCTGGTAGTTTTGCAGGAACAGGTCATCGAGCGTTTGGGGGGCAACAACCCAATCGATATCAATGTGCGGGTCATTTCGGCCACCAATCGCAACCTGGAATTGATGGTGCAAAAAGGGTCATTCCGGGAGGACCTGTTTTACCGGCTGAACGTGATGCAGATAGAGATACCCCCCTTAAGGAATAGAAAAGGCGATATCTTGCACATGGTCAGTACCTTCTTGAATGGTTTAAACCAGAGATTAAATATGAATATCAAAGGGATCAAGGGTGAGGCCCTGGACATCTTGCTCAAGTATTCCTGGCCCGGAAATGTCCGGGAATTGGAAAATGTCATGGAAAGGGCCATGAGCCTGGCCCACATGGATCAGGTGGACATGATCGGGAAGAGGCATCTGGCCTTCATCTGTGCCAAATTAAAACTCAATTGCTTTGATGGCAGCAAAGGCTTGAAAACCATTGTGCAGGAGTTTGAAGAACAGCTCATCTGCGACGCCCTGGCGGAGACCGGGCAGAACAAATCGCTGGCCGCCCAATACCTGAATATAGACGTTTCTTCCCTGTACCGCAAAATGAGAAAGTACGGCATACCTATCGACTGAGCGAAAACAATCCCCCCGCCCGAACTTCCAACCAACAGAGCCCCCTTTTCCCAGGTTTTTCATCATCATATGGCACATCTGAAAATCCATTCTTATTTCTGCCACAAGCCAAACTACGGACTTGAAGGTCTTATCCCCGCAGTCTGGCAATTCTGCCTGAAAATAAACTTCGGCTCACTTCGAAACTAACCCTGTTAATCCCGGTATATTGGGATTTTTAAGCCATGCAAAATCGTGGCATGAAGTTTGCAAATTTGGTAGCCAGAAGTTCAGAAAGGGGGGATAACCGGAATTCTGCCGTTTAACTGTTTAGCTGAGAAAAGGAAGGGATAAACATGGGATTTGGCTTTACTTACAATGAGGATCAATTGGCACTGCAGCGCACTGTGAGGAAGTTCGCGGAAAACGAGATCGTTCCGGTGCGCCATGATTATGACGAGTCAGAGGAATTCCCCTGGCCGGTAGTTAAGAAAATGCACGAACTAGGGATTTCCTGCATGAACGCCCCGGAGAAATACAACGGCATGACCTTTGGCAACGTCGGTCTGTGCATGGTGGTCGAGGAGATCTGCAAGGCCTGTTTGGGCATCGCCATCACCCCCCTGGCCAACATGCTGGCCTCGGAACCGGTTCTGTACGGCGGTACTGAGGAGCAGCAGGAGTGGTGGTTCCCGGGCATCTGCGAAGATGGGCAGCTGGCTTCGTATGCGGTTACCGAGCCCGGGGCCGGGTCAGATGTGGCCGGTTTATCGACCACCGCCAAAAAAGACGGCGACTACTACATCCTCAACGGCACCAAATGTTTCATCACCAATGCCCGCTATGCCGACAAGTATACCGTTCTGGCCACCCACGACAAGAGCAAAGGCAACCGGGCCCAGTCATTTTTCATGGTTGACCGCAACACCGAAGGCCTTTCCATTGGCAAAAGCGAGCATAAGATGGGCATGCGCTGTTCCGACACCTCAGAACTGATCCTGGACAATGTGAAGGTGCACAAGAAGTTTCGCCTGGGTGAAGAAGGGGACGGCTTTAAGCTGGCTATGAAGGCCTTCAACTCCTCGCGCCCCTTTATCGCGGCCGCTGCCGTAGGGGTGGCCAACGGGGCCTTTGAATTCGCCCGGGATTACGCCAAAGAACGGCGGGCCTTCGGCAAGCCCATTGCGAGTTTTCAAGCCGTCCAATTCATGCTGGCGGATATGAAGATGAATATCGAAGCTTCACGGCTGCTATACCAAAAGGCCGCCTGGCTGCTGGATGAAAAGATGATGGCCGCCGAGATCTCCGCTATCTGCAAATGTTTCGCCGCCGATATGTGCATGCAGGTCACCACCGACGCGGTGCAGATTCTGGGGGGCTATGGATTCTGCCGGGATTATCCGGTGGAGAAGATGATGCGCGATTCCAAGATACTGCAAATCTTTGAAGGCACCTCGCAGATCCAAAGGGTTATTATCGCCAAAGACCTGCTGGCCTAGCGTAATGGCCCCATTAGCGGACCGCCTGCGGGAATATGCTTTGGCCTGACCGCAGCAAGCAGGGAGTGCTAGTAAAACTGAAGGAGGAGTAAGAGAATGCTTTTTCAACCCATGCCGGTTAAAAAAGGCCGCGCCAAACCGCCAACATACAAAATCATGACCGCCAAGGAGGCGGTAGAAAAGTACATCCATGAAGACTGTTACCTGGGCATGACTGTCAGCGCCGCTCCGGCGGCCCTCATATGGGAGATAGTGAGGCAGCGTGACCGCATCAAAACCCTGGATCTGGTCATCACCAGCCAGATCGGGATGTCGTCCGCCCTGATCGGGGCCGGTCTGGTCCGCAAGATCGAGATGGGCTATAACTGGGGCGGTATTGAAGGGGAAGACAAGGTTTTCCGCCGCGCCGTGGAAAAGGGCATCCCCCGGCCTCTGGAAGTCGAAGACTACAGCAATTTCGGGGCCGCCATGCGGTGGGCCGCGGCTTCCATGGGATTGCCTTTCATGCCTACCAAATCACAGCTGGGCTCTGACATCATCAAGTACAATCCCAAAATAAAGGTAATGGACGATCCCTATACCAACCAGCCGATAGCCCTGGTTCCGGCTTCATATCCGGATGTGGCGGTAATCCATGCCTCCCGGGCTGATGAAATCGGCAATGTGCAATGCTTTGGACTGTATGGCAACACCGACACTCTGGCCCGGTCGGCCAAGCATGTCATTGTCAGCGTGGAGGAAATAATCACTTCGGCGGAAATCCGGCGCATGCCCAACCTCACCACCATCCCTTACTACTATGTCGACGCCGTGGTTCATGCTCCTTTCGGGGCGCATTGGCGGGAATCCAATTATTACTACCATCATGACCTGGCCTTTGGGCTGGATGCTTACCGGCAGTTCGCCACCCGGGAAGGCTTCGAGGAATGGGCTGAAAAATACATCCTGGGTACCAGGGACTGGAACGAATACTGCCAGCTGGTGGGTTATGACCGGCTTTACCGCCTGATGCAGAGCGAACACAAATATCAGCAATTCGGAGAGGTGAGGTGATTATTATGTCCCAATATACCCGTGATTACAATATGCCCGAGCTAATGGCGGCCACGGCAGCCCGAGAGATCCAGGACGGGGAATTGGCCTTTATAGGAGTCGGTATGCCCTTGATGGCAGCTACGGTGGCAAAATTCAGTCATGCCCCCAATTTCAACATGATGGTTGAATATGGCGCTATGGGACCGGCGCCGCTGCGTCTGCCGATGTGCGTGGATTGTGCGGTCAACAATGAGCGGGCTTACTTTGCGGGCAGTCAGCGAGAAGTCATGGGGGCCCAGCAGGCCGGTTTTGTGGATGTGGCCTGCATCAGCGGAGCCCAGATTGACAAATATGGCAATCTGAACTCCACCGCCATCGGTGACTACTATGCCCCCAAGGTTCGCCTGGCGGGAAGCGGCGGGGCCAATGACCTGGCCTCGTCAGCCGGACGGACCATAATCATGATGCGCCAGGATGGACGCAACTTCGTGAATGAAGTCGATTACCTTACCTCACCCGGGCATTTGAGCGGTCCGGGGGCGCGAGAAAAAGCCGGTCTGGTCGGGTCAGGTCCGGCCGCCGTGATTACCACCATGGGCGTATACCGTTTCGATGCTGAAACCAGAGAGATGTACCTGGAAAAGATTCACCCGGGAGTGGATATTGAAAACATCAAAAAGGCGGTGCAGTGGGATCTGGCCATATCGCCCCATCTCACTGAGACCGAGCTGCCCACCGAGGAGCAAATCATGATCATGCGCACCCTGGATCCCCTGGCAGTATACCTGGGAACGGGCCGCCAGACCCTGGCGGGCGATTTCGAGGCCTTTATGGCGATGTTCGAGAACAGCTATCACCCCATGATCAAGTTGATGCGTAGCAAAGGCATGATGTAAACCAGTGTTTAGCACAGGAAGGTGGAATAGATATGCGCGAAGTAGTCATCGTCAGCGGAGTCAGAACACCGATAGGGGATTTCCTGGGCTCCCTCAAGGATTTTACGGCGGTGCAGCTGGGCACTATGGCCTTAAAAGCCGCTATAGAAAGGGCGGGCATCGAGCCGGCTCAAATCGAAGAAGTCGCCACCGGGCATGTTTACCAGGCAGGCTGCAAAGGCAATCCCAGCCGGCAGGTGACCATACACGCCGGATGCCCGGTGGAGACGGTATCAGTAACCATCAACCAGCAGTGCCCATCCTCGATGCGCGCCGCGGAGATCATCGGCCAGCAGATCATGCTGGACAAGATCGACATCGGAGCGGCAGTCGGCCACGAGAGCATGACCAATATACCTTATCTGCTCTTGAAAGCCCGCATGGGATACCGCATGGGCCCCGGCAAGCTTGAAGACGGCATGATGTACGATGCTTTCATCGATGCTTTTTACAACTATCACGCCGGAGTGACCGCGGAAAACCTGGTCGATATGTACAACATTTCCCGCCAGGAGGCGGATGAATGGGGACTGATGAGCAACCAGCGGGCCTGTCAGGCCATTGCCGAAGGCAAGTTCAGGGAAGAAATCGTTCCTGTTGAGATAAAGAGCAAAAAGGGTGTAAAGATTTTTGATACTGATGAGCATCCCAACCCCAATGCCAGCCTGGAGAGCATGGCCAAACTGAAGCCGGCCTTCAAAAAAGACGGCATCATCACCGCCGGCAACGCTTCAGCCATCAATGACGGCGGCGCTGCCATGATATTGATGGGAGCCGATAAAGCAAAGGAGCTGGGAATAAAGCCCCTGGCCCGCATCGTGGCCACCGCCTCCGCATCGGTTGATCCGAGCATAATGGGCATCGGAGTAGTCCCCGCAGTTAAGCGGGTGCTGCAATTCGCTCACATGAGCATGGATGATATCGAACTTTGGGAGATAAACGAGGCCTTCGCCACGCAGGTCATAGCCTGCAACCGGGAGCTGCAGATAAATGTCGATAAAATCAATGTCCTGGGCTCGGGGGTCTCGCTGGGTCATCCGGTGGGCCAGACCGGAGCCCGGCTGATCATCACCCTGATGCATGAGATGCGCCGCAGCAAGAAACAGTTCGGATGCGCCACCCTCTGCGCAGGGGGCGGGCCGGCTATGGCCACCATCATCGAAGCATTGTAAATGTTGGGGGGCGATGGCTGGCATCGCCCCCATGATTAAGAAGGAGGCAGTCAATATGAGTATTTCCAAAATCGGCGTCGTGGGAGCCGGAACCATGGGCAACGGCATAGCACAGGTCGCGGCTCAGTCGGGGCTCAAGGTCATACTGGCGGACATCGATCAGGCATTTATAGACAAAGGCTTGATAAACATGGTCAAGAACTGGGATAAGGATCTGAAAAAAGGCAAGATCAGTGAAGAACAGAAAGCCGGGTTTATCGGCAATATCGCCACTTCTACCGATAAATCCGCTCTGCAAGACTGCGACCTGGTGGTCGAGGTGATCATCGAGAATATCGATATCAAGAAGCAGCTATTTAAAGAACTCAATGAAATCTGCGCGGCCCAAACCATCATCGCCACCAATACCTCGGGATTCAGCATCACTGAGATAGCGGCCGCCAGCGGCAGGCCGGACAGAGTGGTGGGGACTCATTTCTTCAATCCCGTGCCGGTCATGCGTCTGGTGGAGGTGATCCCCGGAAGCGAAACCAGCCGGGAGACCGTCGAGACCGCCATGGAATTCTGCAAGATCATCGGCAAAACCGCCATCGAGGCCAAAGAAGCCCCCGGTTTCATCGTCAACCGGCTCCTGGTACCCTATCTGAATGACGCCTGCCATGCCTATCAGGAAGGTGTGGCTTCGGCAAAAGACATTGACGAGGCCATGAAGTTGGGAGCCAATATGCCCATAGGGCCGCTGGCTTTGTGCGACCTGGTAGGGATTGATGTGCTTTTAATGGTGACCGAGTATTTCTTCAAGGAATTCGGCGATCCCAAGTTCCGCCCCTCGTTGGCCATGAAACAGAAGGTCCGCGCCGGGCACCTGGGAGTGAAGAGCGGCAAGGGCTTCTATGATTACAGCAAGTGAGGAAATATGCACTTAGTGTAATACCGATAATAGGGCCCGGCTTTATGCGACCTGATAGTAGATGTCTTGTTGATAATGCCTGAGTATTTTTTAAAAGAATTCGGCGCTCCCAAGTTCGGCCCCGCGTTGGTCATGTAACAGCAGGCCCGCGCCGGGCACCCGGCGGTAAGAGCGGCCCGGGCTTCTATGATGGGCAGGAGGGAAAGATGATTGAATTAAAAGAAGGTGAGGATATGAATTTTGAGACCTTAAAATATGAACAGCAGGATCATATCGGGATATTAACCTTAAACCGCCCCGAGGCATTGAATGCCCTCAATGACAGGTTGATCGGGGAACTGGATCAGGCTATGGATAGGGTTTGCCATGATGAAACAGTAAAGGTCTTGATCATCACCGGCGGTGAAAAGGTATTCGCTGCCGGCGGAGACATCAAGGCCATGCTGAAGTGCGATCCCCAGATGGCCAGGGAATATGTAAAGCCTATCCATAAGGTTTTCAGGAAGATAGAGGAGCTGCCCAAGCCCACTATCGCGGCGATTAACGGCTTCGTTTTGGGAGGCGGGGTAGAGCTGACTCTGGTGTGTGATTTTCGCGTTGCCGCGGATAACGCCAAGTTCGGCTTCCCGGAAATTAATCTGGGGATTTTCCCGGCAGCAGGCGGCAGCCAGCGCTTGCCGCGCTTGATCGGCATGAGCCGGGCTAAAGAACTCATGTTTACCGGGGATGCCATAGATGCCGGCCGGGCTTTTCAAATCGGGCTGGTCAACCAGGTGGTACCCTCCGGAGAAGTGATGGATGCCGCCTTGAAACTGGCTGCAAAGCTCAGCAAGAAATCGCCCCTGACCATGGCAACATTAAAATCGTCGCTGCACAGCATTTTAAATTCCGGCCAGAATACCGGGCTGGAGATGGAACTGGAGAAATTCTGTTTCCTGTTCGCCTCCCATGACCAAAAAGAAGGCATGCAGGCTTTCCTGGATAAGAGAAAACCTGAGTTTACGGGGAAGTAGACTGAACGAGTGACGAGGAAACAGGCGGGCGTTTTGTTCGCCAAACGATGGTGATGCAAGCGAACGGTTCTTGACTTTCGCATTTGGCGAAAGTCAAGAACCACCTGCATCCTTCTAAAGCGCAATATATAGGGACTCGGGATTTAGAGAGACACCACTGTTAAATGACTATGAAAGTGCCAATAGGTGGCGGTTGGAGCAGTAAATTACGATGATAGACGCTGTTGACAGATCAACTGCTCAATGTGATTATTCTTCTTTTATCCCCACCACCCGTATCCTTTTATAATCCACGATCCATTGGCCGTCTTGCAGCGTACTGTCTCTGAGCTGGTCTTTTATCTGCCCAAAGATCATCTGCTTCTGATCCGCGGTATAGTTCTTGAACAACAGATCGGCGAACATATCCAGCCAGTTGCTCAGCCCATTTTCCCCGTCTTCCAGAATGGTGGGCCTGACGAAATAACGGGCGTAGGTTACACAAAAGCCATGCTCTTCCATTAAACTGGTGTATTCGCCGATGCTGGGATAATACCAGGGGAGGTCTGCATCGCTGACGGGGTGTCCCATCTCCCGCAAACATTTCATAACCGCCCGGGTAACATTATTGACGTTGCCTCGTCCGCCGAATTCGGCGACAAAGCGCCCCTTCTTTTTTAGGGCTTGCCAGATACCGGCCAGGGCCTTTTCCGGTTCTTTGATCCAGTGCAATACCGCGTTGGAGAAAACGGCGTCATAGCGTTCATAAATATTCAAAGAGCAGGCATCGCCGGGCCGGAACTGGATATCCGGGTACTTCTCCCGGGCTCGTGCCACCATTTCCTTTGACGCGTCCAATCCTTCCACTGTGGCGCCGGATTGCTTTATAAGATGGCTTAAATCGCCGGTGCCGCAGCCCAGATCCAGGATGAGTTCACCACTTTGCGGCTGCAAGAGTTCGATCAAATCTTCTCCCAGTTTGGATACAAAGGCATGTTTTTCATCATACAGATCAGGATTCCACTCTTTTACCATTTACTGATACCCCCGTAAACTGATGCTCTTTAATTCTTCATTATGGGCATCTAATTCCCGGTTGGTCAAGCCGAACCTGCGCAAGCAGGGGGGTGACTATGAACGACAGCCAAGCAAAAAATACTTGCCCAGGACTTTCACTGTACTATAGACTTTCAGGGAGGCAGGCCACCCGCGAAATCTCATTTACATAGACGATTTGCAGCCTGGTGCCGTACAATTCGCTCAGTCGTTCCTGTTGCAGAATCTGCTCAACGCTGCCGGTTTCCATATACCCGCTACGGGAGAGAACTCCTGCGATCCCCCCCAGGAGGATGGGATGGTCAGGATTGTGGGTGGTCATTATTACGGCATAGTCCTTATCGGCCAGGTTTTTTATCAAACGAAGAGCCCGTAGCTGATTGCCGTAATCCAATGCTGAGGTGGGCTCATCAAACAAAATGATTTCGGGCTGCTGCACGATGGCTCTGGCTATGCACACCAGCTGCAGTTCCCCACCGCTGATTTGGTTCACCGACTTGTTGGCGAGATGGGAGAGGTTCATCATAGCGATGGTTTCATCAACCAGCTTATAGTCCGGCTTCCGGGGCCGGCTGAACATTCCCAGGTGCGGGGTGCGCCCCATAACGACAAATTCACGTACCGAGTAGCCGTAGGAAAAATAGATGCTCTGAGGCAGATAGGCTATCTTCTGGGCGACTTGATGGGCAGACATGCGGCTCATATCTTTTCCCTGCAGCATAATTTGCCCGTGGCTTAAGGGACGGATGCGGGCCAGGCAGTTCAGCAGTGTCGATTTCCCACAGCCATTAGGCCCCAGGATAGTGAATAGATCTCCCTTGTCGATGCTGAAACTGACATCCTTAAATATGGTGCGATGACCTTCATAGGCGAAGGCAACTTCTTTGACTTCCAGCAATGCCATATTAAATCGCCCCCCGTTGTTTGATCAGTATCCAGGCGAAAAAAGGGGCGCCGATAAATCCGGTGAGAATGCCCAGGGGCAGTTCTCCTCCGGTCAGGGTTCGGGCAACAGTGTCGATGAGTATCAGAAAGCCCGCGCTCATGAGGGTGGCAGTAGGCAGCAGCCGGACATTGTCACTGCCCACTATCATACGGGCTATATGGGGCATTATCAGTCCGATCCACCCCACCGTGCCACTCAAGCATACCGCGCAGGCAGTCAACAAGGTGGAACAAGTAATGGCCACTCCGCGTTCAAAACGCAGATTCACCCCAAGAGTTCGGGCTTGTTCCTCGCCCAGGGAGAGGATATTGATACGCCAGCGCATGGCCAGTAAAACCAGGCCGGTAAGAATCATTATGGGGGCGGTGGCAAACAAGTTCTCATAGGTAACCTTGGCGATGCTCCCCAATTGCCAGTAAACCATGTCCGCCAACTCGGTCTCAGTGTCGGCAATGTATTTCATCAGGCCTAACAAGGCCATCATAAACCCGCTGATGATGACACCCGACAGAACCAGGGCGATGGTCGATTTACTGCGCATCAAGGTAGGGATAGCCAGGGCCATGCTGACCGCTGTGATACCGCCGCAGAAAGCGAACAGCTGAATCTCGGTATTGCCTAAGCCCAGCAAAATGGCTGCGGCGGCGCCCACACAGGCCCCGGATGAGACCCCCAGTATATCCGGGGATACCAGAGGATTTTCAAACATGCCCTGGTAGGTAGCTCCGGAAAGAGCCAAGGCCCCACCCACCAGAATTGCTGCCAATATTCGGGGCAGGCGCAGATTCATGACCACGTTGTGCATGGTCTGAGTCCAGGTTGGGTCCACGGGGAATACATAGGATCCTAAAATGCGGACTACCTGCTCATAGCTGACATAATAGCGACCCAGACAAAGCGCCGCTATAGACAGGATAAAGACCGCCAGACACAGCAGGAGCAGCACTCCGGCGAGAGGCCGCTGATGGCGGGGTGTTTTGCTTTCAATCACACTGGTGCTATTCATGACATAATCCTTTTGCATCAATCTGCAAGGCGGCAGAGCCGCCGCCCTGCCACCTAAGTGCTTTATGGAGATCGGGATAGGGTTTTGCTATAGCCCGGTGGGTGAATTCTTGCCTGCCAGAATGGCATCGGCATATTCACTGGAAAGATCGTAGCTTAGAAAGTTCTTGTAGAAATCTATGGTCATCTGCTTCATATCCACACCGTCAAACTTGTCGGGATACAGGGTCTTAGCCATCCACACTACCTGTAGAGCCGATTCGGACCCGAAGCGATCCCACTGGAAAGTACCCTGAGGAACTCGATAGACATGCTTTGCCTTGATGGCCTTCAAATCTGCCAGGTTGGAATCTTCCATCAGGGCTTTATAAGCGCTGGCCTGGTTCAGGCCGCCTATCACGATATAATCAGGATCTAGCTTGAGCAGCTGCTCAGGGGTGATCTCTTTGTTCATACCCTGAAATAGTTCAGCAGTTGCAAGCTTCCCACCGCCCATGTTGATCCACTCTTCCTGCATGGTTCCCGATCCGCCGGTAGAATAAGCTGTCTTGCCGGCCTGCCCGTCAAGATAATAAACCGTTGGTTTATCTTCAGCTCTGACATCGGCCAGGCGATCCTGGACAAGTTTGATATTGCCATCCAGGTAGCTTACATAAGCCTGAGCCCGGGTGACCGCATTTCCGCCGAGTGCTTCACCGGTCTTCAGAACCGATTCCTTAAGAGCCTGGTAATTATTGAACATCATGTACATAGTTGTCAGACCCGCATTGCGGAAAGCCTCAGCGTCATTAGCGTTGGCGGTGATTACCAGGTCCGGCTTCAAGGCCAGCAGTTCTTCGGCGTTTACCGTGGAACCGCTGCCAAAGCCCGGTTTCTCTTTGATAGCAGGATTTACGTACTGCATCCAGGTAAAGCTCTCAGTCTTGAGAATATTGAAATAGGCAGGCTGTTTGGCTGTTGCGCCAAGAGTTATCATGATCTGGTTGCTGGAAGGCCAGCAGTTGGCTACGGTATTGACCTCGGCGGGCAGTTTCACTTCAACCCCGGCCATATCCACTATTGAGCGCTGGGGAGCGGTTGAGGCGGGTTGAGGCGCCTTGCCGCAGCCTGCGGCCATCGTCATCACAGCGATGACTAACATCATAGAAACGAACCATTTTCTCCTCATTTATGTACCCCCAATCGAAATTATATTTCATCAAAAAGATAGGCATGCGCCATAAGAACACATGCCTATCTTATTGATAAACGGTTATAATGGCCTTCTTCTCAAACACGGAAAGCTTGCCGATTTCCCAACAAACTCATCGGTTTTGGCCCATGGGCTCAGCCTTTAGGAACCAAAACTCGAAGTCCCAGATATTCTATTCGATTGGTACCCGCATTGCATAATTTGTCAGAAGTATAAGCTAATCACTCTGGATAACTAAATAACTAACAAAATTCTACCATATTCTCTGAGAAACCTAAATGTAAGAATTTCATGTATTTCCCGGGCTGCTGAAATGCGTAATGCGAATAATTCCGGCCTGGGCCGACTAAACATTCAGGGGTTTAGGCTCCCACCACATTATATAAGTTTTGGTTTCGATGCGGAAAGTGCAGCTGCCGTCAGGATTATCAAGCAGCCATTTATCGACATTGCTGCGGAAAATGTGCTCGTTCTCGGGCGGAAATTCGCATAATACCCTGAGATCATCGTAGGCTTCGAGCCGCGACCCATAACTGCCAGTAAAACCATCTGTGACTACCTTTAGTGATGGATCGATACCCAGGTCGTAGAGGATATTGAAGGTGAGGTTATAACCCAGCATGCGGTTCATGGGGGGCAGTGGCTTCACCTCTTCAGATGCTCCGATAAACAAGCTGTCCCGAGCATGTTTGAGGCTGGGGCTTTGAGCGAAACTCAGTACGAATACATATTTCCTGGCTGCCCCATTTAGCTTGACGAGATCGTGTAAACCCGCTGATCGGGAGGCGATAACCACATCATGCTGTTCCAGATTGTCCCCGATAATAGCATCATCCCAGTTAAGCAAGCGGGTATACAAATTGTCCACTCCGGCCAGCCGGGCGTTGCCTTCGCATACTTCCAGCATCTGTGGAGCGACATCCAGCGCTGTAACCCGGGCGACTTTCTGGGCTACCGGGATTGCCAACCTTCCCGGACCGCATCCTATATCGAGAACCGTGTCTTCGGGTTCCAGAATAAAAGTCTCCACCTGGCTTTTGGTATATTCCTTCTCCAACTGAACCATCTTGTTGTACATGACTGCGGTCTGGCCCCACATTTTTGCGGGGTCGCTGTTCATTCGTTCATATGCCGGACCGAAGCTTAGCTTCTGCAGTGCTTCCCAGTTAACAAGTCCCTTCATAATAAATCCCGCTCCCTTATTTTTAAAAACTAACTTCTACAAAAAATTACATAATTCCTTTTGAACAAAAGGAAGCAACGGAGACGACACTTTTGCTTCATCTCTTGCCCCTAGCGGATTAATGTAGTTAATTGGTATCATTAAAGGAAATTTGACGACACTGCGGAGGACAATATGAAATATCTTGTAATCGGAGCCGGAGGTACGGGCGGAAGCATTGGGGCCTTCATGACCGAAGCGGGCAAAGATGTCGCCGTCATTGACAGGGGGCAGCACCTGGAGGCTATTCGGGAACACGGTCTGAAAATGGAGACCACCCGCAAAGGGAATTACACAGTCTATCCCATGAAAGCCAGTGACATGCATCATTACCGGGAGCAGCCCGATGTGATATTCATCTGTGTGAAAGGTTATTCGCTGCTGGATACCATCCCTTTTATAAATAGGGTCGCCCACCGAGATACGGTAGTGATCCCCTTGCTTAATATTTATGGCACCGGCGGGAGGCTGCAGGCCATGCTGCCGGAAATCCTGGTGACGGATGGATGCATTTATATAGCCGCTGAGATCAAAAGGCCGGGCGCCATCCTGCAGGCCGGCGACATTTTCCGGGTGGTATACGGAGTGAGAAACTCCGATGAGTACCGGCCGGCGCTTGAAGATGTGGCTAGAGATCTGGAGGAAAGCGGCCTCACCGCCCTGATATCGGATAACATCCAAAGGGACGCCCTGCAGAAATTCTCTTATGTATCCCCGATGGCGGCTTGCGGAGCCTATTATGATATCGATGCCGGAGAAATGCAGAAGGAGGGGCGGGTCAGGGATGCCTTTATCACCTTGATGCGGGAAATCGATACCCTGGCCGAGGCCATGGGCATTCACTTCAGCGTGGACATCGTTAAGACCAATCTGCAGATTCTTGATAATCTGTCACCCAAGGCCTCTACTTCGATGCAGAGGGATTTAAAGCAGGGTAAGGATTCGGAAATAGACGGGCTGATATTTGAAGTGGTGCGTATGGGCCGGCAATATGGGGTGCCGGTTACCACTTATGCCATGATCGCCCGCAGTTTCGGATTCAAAGACTAGTTAAGCAACAAAGACATCTTTGTGAATAAATGTCTATGAGGCCGGAGGCACGGGACGGCGACAATTGGGGACGGTCCTTTTTGCCACCGTCCCCAGTTGTCAACCCTGGCTATTTACTCTTTTCTCTCTTCCGGGTGAACTCGATAATACTGGATGATAAGGTCGTCTAGCTGCTTGCTCAACCTGATAACGTCGGGATGCTTTAATCCTTTCTCTTCCCCCAGTTTAGTCAGCTTTAAGCGTAAGTCTTCTATTTTTGTAATGATATCCATGATCAATTCCCCTTTGTACCATAAGCAAATTGTCCGACTAACAATACGCAGCAGGTTAGAACCCCTTGCAGGATCGGACAATATATCCAGTTTGATACCAATACGCTATGGATTTTATTTAAATGGATCTCCGACCTTCGGAAGGATATAGCATTTAAGCCCGGCAGACTAAACACTAAAATAGTCGGCAGGATCTCAAGGTTATTTTGAGTTACTCATTGAACTCAATATTTACCGGGGTTTTAAAGATAAGCCTTGATTTGTCGATGTGCCATATAATGCGATAATTACTTCTTCCCAATAAACGTTAAAAGTGTCTTCGTACTAGTAATTCAATAAAACCAATGTTGTCGGCATGTTATGGACAAATTCCATTGAGCGCTTCCTTAAATTCAGCATAGCATTTTTCCCGGCTTTTCAATTCTAACTTACCGCTGTCCACATATCAATATGTCTTATATTTATTAAATATTGCGTCAATTTCCAAGATTTGTCTCTGAGTTGTGGCGTTTTCGACAATAGAACCTGCTTAATCGCAAAAGCAAGCCTTTACAATGGGTATTCACTGCAAATCTTAGCTTCCTGCTATTTCCAGTATTCAGCAAAAAAGACTTATTTCCTGCAATGGTATTTGCTTTTTTCTTCCGGTCACTCCCATATATGAAAATATATGGGATGTCAAAGGAGCCGCCGTCAGACAGGCCGGAAGTTGTCCCGATAATATTCGGTAATAAGTACATCTAATCGTTCACTAAGTTCACTGATGAAGGGATCTTGCAGTCCTTTCTCTACAACCAGCCTATCAAGTTTGCAACGCAGATCTTCAATTCGTTGCGCCAGATCCATAACTGTCTCCTCCTAATCAAACTGGATTGATTTTTATATCGCGTAACATATAGTAAAAATTTAGCAATCCGCCTGTCATTATTTCGACAAACGCAGGTGACAGGGGAAGCGCTTTAAAAAATGAGATGAAAAAGAACTCTGAATTCTTTGATCAAGTCATTTCCAGTAATCTATAATGCGATCGCTTTGCCCTGTGTAACACCCAGGAATAATTATCCATATGATATACCAATTAATTGGAAGGAGGTATCTCATTTGCCAAAAATTAAAATCCATGCCGCCAAGAATGATTGTATACCGGATCATTGTGAGCGGGAATGCGAAGCAATTCAGACTCATGTTCACGAATTCGCTGGAAGCACTACATTAGAGGGTGCTATTCTCCATAACCACAGGTTCGCGGGCGTTACCAGTGAAGCGATTCCGTACAGAAAAAGCCATGTCCACGCCATTCTGGTCAACACTGATTTCTTCTTCAATCATTACCATGAAATCGGGATAAGAACGGGTCCGGCAATTTATATCGATCACGATAAGCATATTCACTTTGTAGAGGGTGAAACTACCACCAACTTCGGCCATGACCACGATTTCCAGTTTACCACATTCATTGAAGATCCTCTGTTAGTTGATTAGATTAGCTCCCCCAAACCGCCCATCATTAGATAATAAGGATGGGCGTAATTTTTGGGGCTAAAGGCTAGTAGGGAGGCAAGCGCGACAAAAGAGAGTAAAGCATGGGAAGGCGTAAGTGGGATGCTTTCCAACCCCATTTACTCAGTCTCGTATCCATGCCTTTCCCGGAGACCTGCGTCCGTCACCTTCCCCCGCTCCCGTCGCTGGTACAAGAAAAATTCGGTTTTGTGTTACTATTATTGAGTACGAACTGTATAGGAGGTTATTTTATGGGGCACATAATTCACTCCAAAGACGAGGTCTATCGTGCTTTGGCGGTACGCCTCAATAAAAATCCGGTGGGAGCGCCGATAAACGACACCCTGATGGCAATTTTGCAGCGCCTTTATACCGAAGGCGAGGCTATGATAGGAAGCAAGTTCCCGATGATTCCGGTAAGTATCGAAAAAATCGCGGGTATTACCGGTATGGATATGGAACGATTGAAACCAATACTGGATGGCATGGCTGAACGGGGACTGGTGATGGACTTGCCCCGTAAGGATACGTTTTACTATATGCTGACACCGATGGTTGTCGGCTTTTTTGAGTATACTTTCATGCGGGCCGGCAGGGAAGCTGATATGAAGGAACTGGCCAAGCTTTTCAGCAGCTATTTTGATAATAAAGAGGTTCAGACTGAGTTCGCCGGGCGGGACACCAAATTCATGCGCACACTGGTGTATGAACACCTCATACCCATAGCGGTCGAGACTGAGGTCCTGGACTATGAGCGGGCCGGGGAGATCATCCGCCAGTCCGGCGGGGGCTCGCTCTCTATATGTCCCTGCCGCCATAAAGCACAGCATCTGGGTAGAGCCTGTGATGCGCCGCTTGAAGTATGCACTACCCTGGGCCCGGCTGCGGAGTGGATAATCAGGCGGGGTCTGGGTAAACCTGCCAGCGTAGACGATTTGCTGCGGGTGCTCGATGAAACCGAAGCCCTGGGGTTAGTCCATAACTGCGACAATGTCTTGAACAAGCCCACTTATATATGCCACTGCTGCGGATGCTGCTGCGTGGTTATGACCGGCATCAACAAACACGGACAGTATGCCACCCATCCCAGCAACTTCATTCCGGTATTCGATTCCTTAAACTGCATCGGCTGCGGTATATGCGCTGATAAATGCCTGATCGGGGCCCTCGCCATGGAGGAAGACCGGGATGGAAACGAGGTCCCGTTTGTGGATGAGAAGGTCTGCCTGGGATGCGGGGTTTGCGCAAACTTCTGCCCCAATAGCTCTGTAACCATGTCCCGCCGGTCGGTTGTGCACGTTCCACCCCGTAACGGGCGCGAAAAATTCCAACGCATCGCCCGGGAGAAAGGCAAAGCCTGATCGATACCGGCTTCAGGAGAACTATTTCATAAAGTCGACTGCTGCGCATCTCCGTCGCAGCGGACTTAGACTTCGCTTCAACTATACGATGAGATGAATGGGGAGACGCGGATGTTGCTTGGCCACCAATACCCAACCAAAAAGGCTAACTCTCCAGCTGGTTTATGAATTCCTCCAGGCCGACGCGGTCAATGTATTTGCCGATACGTTCATGTTTTTTGCCACTCTGGGAATAGACCTTGACGATCCGGTCCACTTTTTCGAGGATCTGCTCTTCATCGAGGTTATCATAGATGGTCCTGGCGATTCGTGGAGTGGTCCCGCCGTTACCGCCCACCATCAGCCTGAAGCCTTTGGGCATGCCCATCACCCCGACATCGCGGAAATGATTCTCCCCGCAGGAGTTGGCACATCCGCTTATGCCCATTTTGAACTTGCTGGGCAGCTGCATGCCGTGATATCGTTCGTCCAGCTTCAACCCCAGACCGACCGAATCCTGCTGCCCGCGCTTGCAGAAAGTGGTTCCCGGGCAGAATTTTATGCTGCGCACGCATAGACCGATAGCGTAGCTGGGCTTCATGTCCAGATCCCGCCACACCTCATCCAGGTCTTCTTCTTTCAGGCCTACAATAGCCAGGCGCTGAGCCGAGGTCAGCTTTAAGGCCTGGGCATGGTATTTTTCCGCTACATCGGCTATTCTTCTCAAAACCTCCGGGGTCACCAACCCGCCGGGCATGTGAGGAACCACCGCGAAGGTTTCTTTGTCCCTCTGCAAGACGGCGCCTTTATCAAGTAAATCGGTTGCGGCCATTTCATTAAACCTCCTTGAAGCATTTAAGCTCTTTAGACTATTATCATCTGATCGATTAAAATCATGCATGCTTCGAACAGGATGGTACCAAAGGCCTCAAGTGGACGCTTGCCGCATTTCCGGGTAGCTGACAGCCAGTGGAGGGTGATACGGAATGCCGTTCGACTGACGGGAGTTAAGCGGAATCATCGGATAAGATTAATGGGGGTGAGTAACTGTTCCGCCTGTCCTTACGAAAAAACCTCCTCGGAGGAGGAATCTTTCTTATCAGATAACTTAATGCGAAACAGACCGGCCGCGCTATCATAGTCACCAGGAGCATCTTCAGCAATGGATAGATTGAAAACCCCCGCAATGCTAGGGAAATCGCTGTCAACAGCGGGGCATGAAATACATAAACCGAAGGCGTTCTGGGAAAGAAAACCGGGCAGGCTGGCTAAAAATCCGCCGCGGCAGGAGATGATTCCGGGTGAATAATAAGCGAGTTGCCGATCCGATTGCCCCCAGAGGGGCAGATGAACCGGCAACCATGAACCCCGCTTTAGATTCCATAGTCTGCCCTTAAAAATTCCTTTGTGACCGGCCTATCGGTGTGTTATCGCGAATAATGAACAGGAAAACGGGTAAAAGGGCCAATAGAATAGACAGCACGGTATAGAGAATCGCCTGGGATGTATAGATTTCAAATAATTTGTAAACAAACAATGCCGCAAAGACCAATAATGCAACACTTATAAGAACCCCTAATACCGGAATCCCGGCTAAGATTCCGCCGCCCACAAATATGACCGGACACCACAAACCCAAATTATCCAGGTGATAACCGAATACATCCATTTCCTCCACTAATAAACCCATAATGTACAGGTCGGCAATTGGAATCCAGGCTAACCAGGGATTTTCAATACCCCGGTTAGCAGCCAGGGTTTGTAGTCCAATCGATTTTAAAACATAGAAGACCACCCCGATTCCGGCAAAAAACATGGTGGTGATTCCCGCCACTGCCAGGGCTGTACTCATACTAAAACAACTCCTTTATTTTCAATTTTTTATGAAGTAATCGCACCAAGCCACATATTCGACATGATGCCTGGTCTCTCCTGTTAAATTGAGGAAAAAATCAGGGGTTAACTTCCTGAATAATTTGTTCTGCCGTTAAATTATGCACTTTCCCAAGACCTTGGTGGTCAGGAATAGTCCATAATTATTATATTTTAATAGAGTGTAAGGGGTGATGGTTGATAAATCCCCTTTAGGCTTAAAAGAGAAAAGGATATTGACATAATTCGCTTAACACGTTTATCCTTAATGAAACTGAATATGTTCGGGAGCTTGTGAACAGGCTGAGAGGAAACTGCAGTTTCGACCGTACCTGATTTGGATAATGCCAACGTAGGGAACACTGGAAATATTGTGGGATGTGCTATGTTACGGCACATCCCATTTCTGTGTGGATCTGAAGTGCGGTAAAAGCCCTTTTACAACCGACGAATCTGGAGGATCTGAAGTAAAAATCATCAAGAATAGAGGAGGTAATTCACATCAATAAAATACTGAACGACATTGCCGAAGCATTGGCCAGAGTGCGTGAAACCACCCCCCTGGTGCACAATATCACCAATTATGTAACCGTCAACGATTGCGCCAACATCCTCCTGGCCTGCGGCGGGTCTCCCATTATGGCCGATGATATCGAAGAAGTTGAAGATATTACCTCAATTTGCCAGGCTCTGGTGATCAACATCGGCACCTTAAATCAAAGAACCATCGCGTCCATGATCAAGGCCGGCAAAAAGGCCAATCAACTCGGACACCCGGTGATCCTGGACCCGGTCGGCGCCGGTGCTTCCCATCTCAGGACCGGCTCGGTTTTTAAGCTGTTGCAGGAGGTTCGATTTGATGTGGTCCGCGGCAATGTATCGGAAATCATGACGGTTAACTCGGGAGCCGGCAGCACCAAAGGGGTTGATGCCAGCGCAGACGACCGGGCTCTTCATCAAAACACCGGCCGGGCTATTGACCTGGGCAGGCAATTGAGCCGGAAAGTCGGGGCGATTACCGTGACTACCGGGGCGGTGGATATAGTAGCGGACCCTGCAAATGCATTTGTGATAAGAAACGGTCATCCTTTCCTGGGAAAGGTATCAGGTACAGGATGCATGCTGAGTGCCATGATCGGCGCGTTTTGCGGGGCCAATTTGGACCGACGGCTGGAGGCGACGGCAGCGGCGGTTTGCATGATGGGAATAGCCGGGGAATTGGCTTATGAAAAGACAGAGAAATATCAGGGTGGTACGGCAGCCTTTAAAATCCACCTGATCGATGCCATGAGCCAGATTGATGAGAATATATTGAAGGCGAGGACCAGAATTGAAAGTAGATAGAGCATGTATGCTGTTATACGCCGTGACTGACCAGAGTTGGCTGGGAAGCAAGACTGTTGCCGAGGTGGTCGAAGAGGCTGTTGCCGCCGGAGCTACCTTTGTTCAGCTCCGGGAAAAGGAGGCATCTGATCGGACATTCATGGAGGCCGCCCGGGCTGTGAAGGCTGTAACTGACAGGTACCAAGTGCCCCTGGTGATAAACGACAATGTGGCCGTCGCCATGGCGGTAGATGCGGACGGGGTGCATGTGGGGCAGGAAGACATGCCGGTGGCGGCGGTGCGCGGGCTT